>NZ_CM145756.1:0-7500 GCF_055635335.1 Exiguobacterium sp. KKT215
TTGAAGAATGCTCGCGAGATTTGGAGAAATGTTTTATCTCTGATTGAGGAAGAGGAACGAACACCAAAAGCCAGCTTTGATATGTGGTTGAAATCAACAGAAGGAATTTCGTTGATGGGGACGACACTCGTCGTGTCCGCGCCAGCCAGTTTCATTGTGACTTGGCTTGAGCGTCAATACTTGTCATTGTTACAAGATACGATTGAAGAAGTAACGAACAACAAGCTTGAGATTCATTTTATCGAGGAATCACAAGCACACAAGTATGCACCTGCGGATGGATCGAAAGAGACAATTGCTGCCACAGAAATGAAAGAACAGCCACTTCCAGTACTACCAAAAGAGGAAGGGAACCTCGGACAGCTGAATGACAAGTACATTTTTGAGACGTTTGTCATCGGGTCGGGTAACCGATTTGCTCACGCTGCCTCGCTCGCTGTCGCAGAAGCGCCGGCGCGCGCCTATAATCCGCTCTTCATTTATGGAGGAGTCGGGCTCGGCAAGACGCATTTGATGCATGCGATTGGTCATTACGTGAAAGGGCAGAAGCCTGGCGCACGGATCGCTTACGTATCATCTGAAAAGTTCACGAATGAGTTTATCAACTCGATTCGTGACAATAAGACCGAAGAATTCCGCAACCGCTATCGGAACATTGATGTTCTCTTAATCGATGACATTCAGTTCCTAGCCGGGAAAGAACAGACACAGGAAGAGTTTTTCCACACGTTCAATGCGCTTCATAACGATCAGAAACAGATTGTGATTTCGAGTGATCGACCGCCTAAAGAGATTCCGACGCTCGAAGATCGTCTTCGTTCGCGGTTCGAATGGGGTCTTATCACAGACATCACACCGCCTGACCTTGAAACACGGATTGCCATCTTACGCAAGAAAGCGACGGCAGAAGGACTGGATATCGCAAACGACGTCATGCTGTATATTGCTAACCAAATCGACACGAACATTCGTGAACTCGAAGGGGCGTTGACGCGCGTCGTGGCCTATGCCAAGCTCGTCGGTCGTCCGATTGATCCGGATGTCGCTGCTGAAGCGTTGCACAACATCATGCCGGTCCAAGAAGCGAAGAAAATTGTCATTCGGGACATTCAAGAAATAGTGGGCCGTCACTTTAATATTGAAGTCGATGAACTGAAGGCGAAGAAACGGACGAAGACGCTCGCATTCCCTCGTCAAATCGCGATGTACTTATCACGTGAGATGACGGAAAGCTCGCTTCCTAAAATCGGGGAAGAGTTCGGTGGACGCGATCACACGACAGTGATTCACGCCCATGAGAAAATTAGTACGTTGCTCAAGCACGATCCGGAGATGCAAGAGACGATTCAGACGTTAAAGAAAGCATTGTCATAAAACGCTTCAATTTCATTGTGGATATCCTGTGGATAAACCCACATAGTTATCCACAAGTTATTCACAGGCAGAATGGCTCAACACCAGTGGTTAAAGTGACTTATCCCCAGTATCCACAGCCCTTATTACTATTATGACTTAAATAATACTATTATTATTAACTATATGACTCAGTTCACTTAGGAGGAATTATCCACATGCATTTAACGATTCAGCGAGATGTATTCATGCAAGCCGTACAAGATGTATCAAAAGCTGTTGCTTCCCGAACGACGATTCCAATCCTCACAGGATTAAAGCTTGAAGCCCATGCCGATGGGTTGACGCTCACAGGTAGCGATACAGAAATTTCAATCGAACGCTTAATACCGATTGAAGAAGGCGGAATCGAACTCATTCAAATTCAACGAGCAGGTAGCGTCGTGCTCAATGCACGTTTCCTCGGTGAGATCGTTAAAAAGTTGCCGACGAATGAAGTGACACTCGAAGTGTCTCCGAACTTTATGACACGAATTGAATCGGGACAAGCCGAGTTCCATTTGAACGGACTCGATCCAGATGAATACCCGCGCCTGCCTGAACTATCAAGCGAGCGTCGTTTCTACTTGCCGGCCGATTTGTTGAAGACGATTATCCGTCAAACGAGCTTCGCTGTTTCTGGACAAGAGACACGTCCTGTGTTGACAGGGGTCAACTTCTCTGCCGAAAAAGGATTCTTGACGTGTGTCGCAACGGATAGCCACCGTCTGGCACTTCGCCGGGCACGGTTTGAGACAGACAACGATTTGACGTTCCAAAATGTCGTCGTCCCAGGCCGCTCATTGAACGAACTCGCAAAATTGCTTGATCGGGAAGAGTTGCCAGTCGAAATCGTGTTGACGGACCAACAAATCTTGTTCCGCTTGAAAAACATCTCGTTCTTCTCGCGTCTACTCGACGGAGCATACCCAGATACATCACGCTTGATTCCGGAAGAATACCGGACAGCGGTCCGCATGAACGCGAAGGACTTCCTCCAAGCTATCGATCGTGCGTCATTGCTTGCACGCGCTGATCGCAATAACGTCATCAAGTTTGTCGCTGAAGAAGCGACGACGGTCGAAGTCTCCTCTCATTCTCCAGAAGTCGGGAAAGTGTCAGAGCGCGTCAGCATCCTGTCGCTTGAAGGAGAAGAGTTAAAAATTTCATTCAACTCGAAATTTGTCATGGATGCGCTTCGTGCGCTTGATGCTTCAGAGATCGAAATCCAGTTCACGGGTTCGATGCGTCCGTTCATCTTGCGTCCGGTCGAGCAAGATAGCGTCCTACAGTTGATCTTGCCAGTCCGCACGTCTTAAGTCAGACTGAGCAGATTCGGGGATGATGAGGTGTTTCACCTTGTCATCCCCATTTTTGCCTTATTCGACGTTTTTCGATAAACTAATAAGTATGGCGATTTTTTGTACTAAGTATGAAAGAAAGGAAGTGACGACATGAAAAAAGTGTCGATTACAACCGAGTATGTAACGCTCGGACAATTTTTGAAGTTGGCTGATATCATTTCAAGCGGAGGCCAAGCGAAGTTCTTCTTAGAGGACATTCAAGTGAAAGTGAACGGTGAGATTGATCAACGTCGCGGACGCAAACTACGCGATGGGGACACGATTGAGGTCGAAGGTTTCGGAGACTTCCAAATCGAGGGTAACTAACGTGCATTTAAAGTCGATCCGATTGCAAAACTACCGCAACTACGAAACCCTCGAGCTAGATTTTTCAGAACAGACGAACGTTCTCATTGGTGAGAATGCCCAAGGGAAAACGAATCTGCTCGAATCGATTTACGTACTTGCGCTCGCAAAGTCACATCGGACGACGCAAGACCGTGAACTGATCGGCTGGGAGGCGGATGCAGCGATGGTCGAGGGACGGATTCATAAACGGACCGGGGAGACGGTCCAGTCGCTCACGTTTTCACCGAAAGGGAAGAAAGCGAAATTGAACCATCTCGAACAACGCCGCCTCAGCGACTATGTCGGCGCTTTTAACGTCGTGCTGTTCGCACCCGAAGACCTTGCCATCGTCAAAGGTAGCCCGCAAGGACGACGACGGTTTTTAGATATGGAAATCGGGCAAGTGAGTCCTGTCTATTTACATGAATTGAATCAGTATTTGAAGACACTGAAGCAACGGAACGCATTGTTGAAGCAACTGTCCATCAAAGGCGGAGACGAGACGCTACTAGAGGTGCTCACCGATCAAATGATTGAGCTTGCCGTGAAAATCGTTTCGCGACGTCATCATTTTATCGATCAGCTTGAAAAATGGGCGGGACCCATCCATTCCGGCATCACACGTGACTTGGAGACACTGACGATTCAATACGTATCGGATACATTCCAAAAAGAACGTTACCCAAAAGAGGCGATGTTTGAAACGTATCGTCAAAAGTTTGATAAAATAAGAGAGAACGAACGAAGACGAGGCGTGACGTTATTTGGTCCGCATCGAGATGACTTTGAATTGTATGTCAACAATCGCAACGTCCAAACGTTCGGTTCACAAGGCCAGCAACGTACAGCGGCTTTGTCTTTAAAGTTAGCGGAGATTGAACTGATCCACGAAGAGGTCGGGGAATATCCATTGCTTTTGTTAGATGACGTGTTATCTGAATTAGACGACCATCGCCAAACCCATCTGCTCGACACGATGGGCCAAAAAGTCCAAACCATTATCACGACGACCAACATTGATGGCATCGCTCACGAAACGATTCAACAAGCGAAGGTGTTTCACGTGAAACAAGGCGAAGTTGAAACGGAATCTGTATAACGTAAGACCAATCCATATGAACACCAATTCATGTATAGTAGGTGAACAAAACCGATGAGTAACGAAAACGAAAAACAAATGCAAGATTATGGTGCTGATCAGATTCAAGTGCTTGAAGGGTTAGAAGCCGTTCGTAAACGCCCGGGGATGTATATCGGTTCAACGAGCTCACGAGGACTCCACCACTTGGTGTGGGAAATCGTCGACAACTCGATTGATGAAGCGCTCGCCGGACATTGTGACACGATCACGATGACAGTAGAACCAGGTAACTCGATTGTTGTCGAAGATAACGGACGCGGGATTCCAGTCGATGTTCAAAAGAAAACGGGCCGTCCTGCCGTCGAAGTCATCTTCACCGTCCTTCACGCCGGAGGTAAGTTTGGCGGCGGCGGATACAAAGTTTCAGGTGGTCTACACGGTGTCGGGGCCTCGGTCGTCAACGCGTTGTCGACGAAGCTTGAAGTGTTCGTCCGTCGTAACGGCAACGTCTACTATCAGTCATTCAAACGCGGTGTCCCACAAGGCGAACTTGAAATCGTCGGTACGACCGATACGACTGGTACAACTGTTCGTTTCTTCCCGGATGGGGATATCTTCGAAGAGACGCTCGAATATGACTTTGATTTACTCGCCACACGTTTGCGCGAACTTGCCTTCCTGAATAAAGGACTCCGCATCGTCGCCAAAGACGAGCGCAGCGATGAGACGATTGAACGCAATTATCACTACGAGGGTGGAATCAAGTCATACGTTGAACATTTGAACCGCTCGAAAGCCTCAATCCACGACGAGCCTGTCTACGTACATGGCACGAAGGATGGAATTGAAGTCGAGATTGCGCTTCAGTACAACGAAGGATTTGCGAGCAACATCTATTCATTCACGAACAATATTCCGACTCATGAGGGCGGAACGCACGAGACTGGATTTAAAACGGCGCTCACGCGTTCAATCAACGACTATGCAAAACGCTTCGGTCTCATGAAAGAGGCTGATGGTAGCCTGTCAGGAGATGACGTACGTGAAGGATTGACGGCGATTGTCTCGGTCAAACACCCGTCGCCACAGTTCGAAGGGCAGACGAAGACGAAACTTGGTAACGCCGATGCGCGTACAGCCACAGACTCACTCTTCACAGACACGTTCGAGCAATTCTTGCTCGAAAATCCTTCTGTCGGTCGATTGATTGTCGACAAAGGCTTGATGGCGGCCCGTGCCCGTCTCGCAGCGAAACGTGCGCGTGAGATGACACGCCGTAAGGGGATCCTTGAAGTCAGTTCATTGCCTGGGAAACTAGCCGACTGTTCATCGAAAGATGCATCGAAGTCTGAACTGTACATCGTTGAGGGTGACTCGGCCGGCGGTTCAGCGAAATCAGGTCGTGATCGTCACTTCCAAGCGATTTTGCCGATCCGAGGTAAAATCATCAACGTCGAAAAAGCAAGACTTGATAAGATTTTAGCCAACCAAGAAGTACGTACGATCATTACAGCGCTCGGGACAGGGATTGCGGAAGAGTTCGATCTCGGGAAGGCTCGTTATCATAAGTTGATTATCATGACCGATGCCGACGTCGATGGCGCCCACATTCGCACACTGCTCTTGACGTTCTTCTATCGCTACATGCGTCCGCTCGTCGAGAGCGGGTATGTCTATATCGCGCAACCACCGCTTTACGGCTTGAAGCACGGGAAAGACGTCACTTACGTGCAGAACGACCGTGAATTGCAAGAAGCGATTAAACAGCTTCCGGAGAATGCTCGTTACAGCGTACAGCGTTACAAAGGTCTAGGTGAGATGGACCCTGAACAGCTGTGGAGCACGACGATGAATCCAGAGACACGCTCGATGCTTCGTGTCGACCTTCAAGACGCCATTGAGGCGGATGAGATCTTTGAGACGCTCATGGGTGACAATGTCGAGCCGCGACGTGATTTCATCCAATCACATGCGCATTACGTGAAAAACCTCGATATTTAAAAAGAAGGGTAGGCAATAATGAATGGCAGAACAAGAAAATATCAAGGATATAAATATTAGCCAAGAGATGCGCACCTCGTTCATGGACTATGCGATGAGCGTTATCGTGTCACGTGCCCTCCCAGACGTACGAGACGGTCTGAAACCGGTTCACCGTCGTATTCTATATGCGATGAACGAACTTGGAATTCGTGCTGACAAGCCCCATAAAAAATCGGCCCGTGTGGTCGGTGACGTTATCGGTAAGTATCACCCGCACGGTGACTCTGCCGTTTACGAGACGATGGTTCGGATGGCGCAAGATTTCAGTTATCGTTATGAACTCGTCGACGGTCACGGAAACTTCGGATCGGTCGATGGAGACTCAGCCGCAGCGATGCGTTATACAGAAGCACGTATGTCGAAAATCGCGATGGAACTCGTCCGTGATATCGGCAAAAACACGATTGATTACCAACCGAACTTTGACGGAGAAGAGAAAGAACCGGTCGTCATGCCAGCCCGGTTCCCGAACTTCTTGGTCAACGGGACGAGTGGAATCGCGGTCGGGATGGCCACGAACGTACCGCCGCATAACTTGAACGAAGTCATTGACGGCGTTCTTGCGTTGACGCATAACCCGGATATCACCATCTCCGAGTTGATGCAGCATATCCCGGGGCCTGACTTCCCGACAGCCGGCGAAATTTTAGGACGTAGCGGAATTCGCCGCGCCTATGAGACGGGTCGTGGATCAATCACGATGCGGGCCAAAGCTGAAATCGAAGTGTTGAAAAATGGTCGTGAACGGATTCTCGTTCATGAAATCCCATATCAAGTGAACAAAGCGCGCCTCGTCGAAAAGATTGCCGATTTGGTACGCGACAAGAAAATCGAAGGCATCACTGATCTTCGCGACGAGTCGGATCGTAACGGGATGCGTGTTGTCATTGAAGTACGCCGCGATGCGAATGCCAGTGTCATTTTGAACAACTTGTATAAACAAACGCCAATGCAAACGACGTTTGGGGTCAACATGCTCGCCCTCGTTGGGGGACGACCGAAGACGCTCAACTTGAAGCAAGCGATTTATTACTACATCGAGCACCAAAAAGAAGTCGTCCGCCGTCGGACGCAGTTCGATCTCGACAAGGCCGAGGCCCGTGCACACATCCTTGAAGGATTGCGCGTTGCCCTCGATCACTTGGATGAAGTCATCGCCATCATCCGCAGTACGCGGACCGGTGACGAGGCCCGTGAGAAATTGATTGCCCGTTTCGGGTTGTCGACCGAGCAGACGCAAGCGATTCTCGATATGCGTCTTCAACGTTTGACTGGACTTGAGCGTGAGAAAAT
>NZ_CM145756.1:12500-32500 GCF_055635335.1 Exiguobacterium sp. KKT215
GTAACACTGACTGGAGGTCCGAACCCACGCACGTTGAAAAGTGCGGGGATGAGGTGTGGGTAGCGGTGAAATGCCAATCGAACCTGGAGATAGCTGGTTCTCCCCGAAATAGCTTTAGGGCTAGCCTCGAGGTGTAGAGTTCCGGAGGTAGAGCACTGATTGGACTAGGGGCCCCCACAGGGTTACCGAATTCAGTCAAACTCCGAATGCCGGCAACTTGTACTCGGGAGTCAGACTGCGAGTGATAAGATCCGTAGTCGAAAGGGAAACAGCCCAGACCATCAGCTAAGGTCCCAAAGTGTATGTTAAGTGGAAAAGGATGTGGCGTTGCACAGACAACTAGGATGTTGGCTTAGAAGCAGCCACCATTCAAAGAGTGCGTAATAGCTCACTAGTCGAGTGACGCCGCGCCGAAAATGTAACGGGGCTAAACATACCACCGAAGCTATGGATCCCGTAAGGGATGGTAGGGGAGCGTTCCAAGCAGCAGTGAAGCGGTATCGTGAGGAGCCGTGGAGCGCTTGGAAGTGAGAATGCCGGTGTGAGTAGCGAAAAGAGGGGTGAGAATCCCCTCCGTCGAAAGCCCAAGGTTTCCTGAGGAAGGCTCGTCCGCTCAGGGTTAGTCTGGACCTAAGCCGAGGCCGAAAGGCGTAGGCGATGGACAACAGGTTGATATTCCTGTACCGCCGTACCACCGTTTGAACGATGGGGGGACGCAGAAGGATAAGGTAACCGTGCGACTGGAAGTGCACGGACAAGCAGCGAGGCCGTCGGGTTGGCAAATCCGCCCGGCACACAAGGTTGAGCTGTGACGTGGAGCCCGTAGGGCGAAGTACCGGATTTCACGCTGCCAAGAAAAGCCTCTAGTAAGGAGGTCGGCGCCAGTACCGTAAACCGACACAGGTAGGCGAGATGAGAATTCTAAGACGCGCGGGATAACTCTCGTTAAGGAACTCGGCAAAATGGTCCCGTAACTTCGGGAGAAGGGACGCTTATGGCAACATAAGCCGCAGTGAATAGGCCCAAACGACTGTTTAGCAAAAACACAGGTCTCTGCTAAATCGCAAGATGAAGTATAGGGGCTGACGCCTGCCCGGTGCTGGAAGGTTAAGGGGATGTGTCATCGCAAGAGAAGCACTGAACCGAAGCCCCAGTAAACGGCGGCCGTAACTATAACGGTCCTAAGGTAGCGAAATTCCTTGTCGGGTAAGTTCCGACCCGCACGAAAGGCGTAACGATTTGGGCACTGTCTCAACGAGAGACCCGGTGAAATCATAGTACCTGTGAAGATGCAGGTTACCCGCGACAGGACGGAAAGACCCCATGGAGCTTTACTACAGCCTGATATTGAGGCTTTGTACGCGATGTACAGGATAGGTGGGAGTTTGTGAAGCCGGAGCGCCAGCTTCGGTGGAGACACCCTTGGGATACCACCCTTTGCGTATAGAGTCTCTAACTCGCAGCCGTGATCCGGCTGGAGGACCGTGTCAGGTGGGTAGTTTGACTGGGGCGGTCGCCTCCTAAACAGTAACGGAGGCGCCCAAAGGTTCCCTCAGAATGGTTGGAAATCATTCGAAGAGTGCAAAGGCAGAAGGGAGCTTGACTGCGAGACCTACAAGTCGAGCAGGGACGAAAGTCGGGCTTAGTGATCCGGTGGTTCCGCATGGAAGGGCCATCGCTCAACGGATAAAAGCTACCCTGGGGATAACAGGCTGATCTCCCCCAAGAGTCCACATCGACGGGGAGGTTTGGCACCTCGATGTCGGCTCATCGCATCCTGGGGCTGGAGTAGGTCCCAAGGGTTGGGCTGTTCGCCCATTAAAGCGGTACGCGAGCTGGGTTCAGAACGTCGTGAGACAGTTCGGTCCCTATCCGTCGTGGGCGCAGGAAATTTGAGGAGAGCTGTCCTTAGTACGAGAGGACCGGGATGGACGCACCGCTGGTGTACCAGTTGTTCCGCCAGGAGCATCGCTGGGTAGCTACGTGCGGACGGGATAAGTGCTGAAAGCATCTAAGCATGAAGCCCCCTCCGAGATGAGATTTCCCTTTGAGCAATCAAGAAAGACCCCTCAGAGACGATGAGGTAGATAGGTCATGGGTGGAAGCACGGCGACGTGTGGAGCTGAATGATACTAATCGGTCGAGGCTTTGATCTAGTCTAATGGTTTGTGTGAATTGATGAGTCTTCAGTTTTGAGAGAACAATCTCTCTATGTCTGGTGGCGATAGCGAAGCGGCCACACCCGTTCCCATGCCGAACACGGAAGTTAAGCGCTTCAGCGCCGAAAGTAGTTGGGGGTCTCCCCCTGTGAGGATAGGACGTTGCCAGGCCAACGCGAAAGACGATCGAGCATCCGCTCGGTCGTCTTTTTTATAGATTTTATTTATAATTTTGCTTCCTTTGAGGTATATATAATCTATTCCCGAACATTAAGAACGGAAAGCAAATGGAACGAACACAATTCTGAACTTTCTGAACATCGTGAATTGAATTGCACTTTCGAGCTATACCTGTTACCATTACAGAAATATTTCGAAACAAAGATTCGGGTCCGATAGAGAAAGGGGCAATCGATTTTTATGTGGGAAAACAAGTTTGCAAAAGAAGGATTAACGTTTGATGACGTCTTACTCGTACCGCGCTTTTCAAATGTCTTGCCAAGAGACGTGAATTTAAGCACTAAACTTTGCGAAGGTCTTGAGTTAAATGTTCCAGTCATCAGTGCTGGTATGGATACTGTCACAGAAGCACCGATGGCCATTGCGATGGCGCGTCAAGGCGGCTTAGGAGTCATTCATAAAAACATGTCGATGGAGATGCAGGCTGAACACGTCGATCGCGTTAAACGCTCAGAGAACGGCGTCATCACGAATCCGTTCTATTTGACGCCGGAGCGTCAAGTGTACGATGCAGAGTACTTGATGAGTAAATACCGTATCTCGGGAGTCCCGATCGTCAATTCAGAAACCGAGCGTAAATTAATCGGAATTTTGACAAACCGTGACCTTCGTTTCATTAAAGATTATTCGACGGTGATTGCAGATGTCATGACGACGGAAAACCTTGTTACGGCAAAAGTAGGGACGTCACTTGAAGAAGCTGAACGCATCCTTCATCAACATCGAATTGAGAAATTGCCGCTCGTCGACGATTCAGGCGTGTTGAAAGGTCTCATTACGACAAAAGATATTGAGAAAGTCGAACAGTTCCCACATGCTGCAAAAGACAAACAAGGTCGTTTGCTCGTCGCAGCTGCCGTTGGTGTCACGAAAGATGCCGCATCACGTGCTCAAATTCTTGTTGATGCAGGTGTCGATGCATTAGTCGTTGATACGGCTCACGGACACTCAGCCGGTGTCATCGAGAAAGTGAAAGAACTTCGTGACATGTTCCCGACGCTTCCAATTATCGCTGGAAACGTGGCAACAGCTGAAGCGACACGAGCTTTGATTGAAGCCGGGGCATCGGTCATTAAAGTCGGGATTGGTCCAGGATCAATCTGTACGACACGTGTTGTCGCCGGTGTTGGTGTCCCACAAATCACAGCAGTATATGATTGTGTCACGGAAGCTAGAGAACACGGTGTCACAGTTATCGCTGATGGCGGAATCAAGTACTCTGGTGATATTGTGAAAGCTATCGCAGCTGGAGCTCATGCCGTTATGCTTGGTAGCCTTCTCGCAGGTGTGAAAGAGAGCCCAGGAGAGATGGAAATCTATCAAGGTCGTCAGTTCAAGACGTACCGTGGAATGGGTTCTGAGGCTTCGATGAAACGAGGCAGCCAAGATCGCTATTTCCAAGAGGCCGATAAAAAGTTCGTACCAGAAGGTATTGAAGGACGCGTCGCTTATCGTGGCGAACTAGCCGATACTGTCTATCAACTCATCGGTGGCCTTCGTTCTGGAATGGGTTATTGTGGGGCTGGCGATATCCGTGCACTACGTGAGGACACTCAGTTTATCCGCATGACTGGGGCTGGGTTGCAAGAAAGTCACCCTCACGATGTCCACATCACTAAAGAAGCTCCAAACTATTCACGCTAAACAACAAGCCGTTGTCTCTAAATTAGAGGCAACGGCTTTTCGTTATCATTTTTTTGACTTGGCCACGAGAATGACAGTACCACCATCGTCCTGTGCAGGTAAGCTGACGGTCACTTTCCCATCTCGTTTGACGACGTAATGACGTCCGCTATAGCGGTCGACGAGCGTCGTTTTATGCTTGAGTTTTGTCTGGAACGTGATCGTTCGTTTGGCTTCTGTCGTGTTCAAGGCCACTAGAACAGAGTCTTTGCCGTGCTTCCGTTCAAAGACAGAGTATCCAGTGGCAGAACCACCAGCAACGACGGCACGCGTTCCTTTACTAAATACTTTTGAATAGTCGGCACGAATATTGAGTAGCTTTTGGTAATGCGTATGCATCGCTTTACCTTCTCCTTTGACTCGTTTCCAGTCGAAGTCATAACGGTTTTCATTGAACTCGCCCTTATCCATATCCAACGCATGTTTTCCGGACTGTCCAACCTCTTCACCATAGTAGATGACAGGCTGTCCTTTCGCCGTCATTTGAAGCGAGGCGGCGACCATATGCTTCCCTTCATCGCCTCCAGCACGTGATACGAGGAAACCGTCCTCGTCATGGCTGCTAAGGAATTGTCCGAGTGTCGCTTCATTCGAGAGTTGCGTGTTGCGATATTGAAGCGCGCTCTCGACATCATCAATGTTCCCGTTGATGAAACGTTCGGCCTGATACTTGAAATCAAAGTCGAGAAGTGAGTCCATCTGGCCACTCTGTAAGTAACCACCCGTGTTGTTCACACTTGCCCCATAATGTTCGCCAATCATTTTGAAATCTGGTTTGAGGGCCGTCAATTCGTTTTTGAACGACTTCCATGTTGTAGAGTCGACGTGTTTGACCGTGTCGACGCGGAAATAATCGATGGTGTTTCCTTTTTTCGTTTTCGAGCGTTTAATCCAATCCGTCTGCCATTTGACGAGTTGTTCACGGACGGCAGCCTCTTCGGTCTTAAAGTCCGGTAATCCGGAAAGAGACATCTTCAAGTCATCGCCATCGACCGGATTCGAACGAATCATGCCGTCGAACGCTTTGCGCTCTTGATCGGTTGGGAAGTTTGTGGCGCCCGTGTCTACAGCTCCTGGTTCCATCCCGTAGCCAGGGTGGTTCAAGACGACGTCGACCATAATCTTAATACCGCGAGCATTCGCTTCGTCAATCAGACGATGGAATGCTTTCATATCGCCGAGATGCTCATCGAGTTTTTCGAAGTTTTTCGCCCAGTATCCATGATAGCCATACTGTGATCCATCTTTACCATAGCGAAGATCCCAATCGATATTATCGACAATCGGTGTAATCCAAATCGTGTTGATGCCTAGTTTATCCAAGTAGTCGAGTTTCTTCGTCACACCGGCAAAGTCGCCGCCGTGATACGACTCAAGATGATCTTGGTCATAGTATTCACCGTTCGGGTTATTGTTCGTTTTATCCCCATCGTAGAATCGGTCGGTCAGCATGAAGTAAATCCGTGCCTCATCCCAATCGAACTCTTGCTTGTCCTTCATCGAGACCGGTCGGACCGTTAACGATGTTTTCGTTTTATGGACGTTACCGTATTGGTCAATCGCCGTAATCGTTAAGAATTTATTGCCCGGTTTGACGGTATCTTTGACTGCAATCGTCTGTTTGTTGAGGGCCGGGTCGACTTCTAGTTTAGCCGGTCCACCCAGAGGACGTGCATCGATGAACAGTTGACGCAGCTTGACGCCTTTCGGCAACGTAGGCTTCACCTGGACGACCGCGTTTTCTCGAGAACTGAGGGCTTTCGGTGCCACGCTTGCCGCCAGTTTAACGTTTGGACGACGATACTCGACGCTCGAAGCCTCGAAGTAAGGATCCTTCACTTCGGTCGTGACGCCATCTTTTGTGACAAGGAACGTATAATCATGTTTCCCTTCCGGTAATTTGACCGTATGGCGGAACCATTCATTTTTGGCTTCGTACGTCATCGGGTACGTCGTGCCATTGACTTTCAATGCGACACTGTCGATTTCATCGAGTTGTCCCGCTTCATACAACGCTTTGTCACGGTAGAAGAACGTGACGGCACCATCTTCAAACAAGGGTCCTTGAATCGTCGGTACTTGATGGAACGTCCCTTTGCCGCTCTCGACGACGACTTTCGTCACCCGGTCGCTTCCCAATTTGACATAGCGGTCTTCCCCGTAGCCATCTTTCACGGCCCAATCCGTGCCCTTGCGGATGACAAAGCCTACATTGGTCGCATCTTTTCCGACTGGGATTCGGAAGATGGCGCCATCTTCGGTGATTTTATACGGGTCAACTTGACCGTCTTTGGCACCCGTGCTCCACGTCCATAAATTCCAGTCCGTGTAATCGTTGTCGGCCCGGACGTACAACATTTCGATGTAGCGTTGTGTTTTCCACGGATCGGCGATTTCAGTGATGGTTTTAAATGACGTCGTCAATGCCGGTAACGTCGTGTTCGACAGGTTGCCTTTCACGGCGTCCGCGGGAAGGGTCGCGGTATACGTTTGATTCAAACTGAGTGCTTCGGTCGGTGTGACAGTCACAGTCGATCCACTCGCTTCAGCCGTGAACGGTACAGCTGTCTCGCCATTCATCAAGCTGATGTTCGAAGCATCTAACGACACAGGTTCATTGAACGTCCATGTGATTGGGGATTTGATGTCCACTTGTTCCGATTGATTGGCCGGCGTGACCGCTGTCACTTCGAGTTGACTGACCGTCTCGACACCGCTCAACGTGAAGGCTGGGCTATATACCGATTGTGTCGACGGAGTCGCCGAAACATTCCAACTATCGGCGACTTTATTGGCCGCATTGCTTGGAATCGTGTCGAACGCACCGTGCTCGGTAGCGTTATTCCCGCTGAGTACCGTGAGGACCCGAACGGTATCATCATTGCTTAGACCAAGCAGGGACAATGGAATTTTGCCTTCAAAGCCTTTCGTGCGATCAATGGCAAACGAGGCGCCGTTTAAGTTGCTCAAGTTTGCGAGCGGCGTGGATTTCCCTGCTTCATACAGAGCGGCTTCTTTTACTGACGTGTCGCCATCGACGCGAAGTAAAATATGATACTGTGGTTTTTTATCAGTTTGGCTGAAGTTGAACGGATGGCCGAGCGGGTTTGTCGCTACGCCTGAATCTTGTTCATTGATTTGGAGGGCGATATTTATGTACTGACCATTGTCGCCCCAGTTCGGGACGTTGTTCGCATCCACATAAAAGTAAAGGTTACGCGCATCGTTCTGCAGATAGACGTCTCCTAAATCGAATCCTTGCCAACCCGCCTGTGGGGATGTGGCGAGCGCTGGCGTGTTCGCCCAATCCGTTTTTAAGCCATCAATCGAGATTGTCGCAGGCTCGGCCAATGCGTTCATCGGAACGCCGGCTTGGATGAGGAGAACGGATGATAAAAGTAACGTGGTCGTCTGTCGTGCCGTTTTCTTCTTCATAAAGCACCTCTTTCATGGAATGTGTCGTCTACAGGGCAACGAATTGTCAAAATTGTGCAAACGGTTTCAGGAATAGTTTAGCTGAATATGTAAGCGCTCACAATATATTTTTTAAAAAATAATAAAAACGCCTATCGGTTAGAGAGGCGTTTGGTTCACGAAGCGTCCTTTGACAATCAAACGTTCGGTCGCATCGAACGTGCATGTGACGAGTGTAATCGTCGGTTCTGTTGTCGGGTCGAGCACGTCGACCCGTGTCGGGGGAACGGTCTCAAGCGAAATGACCTCGTATTCGAACGTATGTGTCATGTCGGTCAAGTAGATGGACATGCCGACGTCGATGATGTGAAGCGGACCGAACAAGGCGGTCGGGCTTTGCGTGTAGTGGCCCGCGAGTGCATAGTTTCCAGTTCCCATTCGTTGGTCCGGGTCCATCGTTCCAGCCCCGACAGCCAAGTTCTCATTGTCGAGCCCGTATAAGATTGGGAGCTCGAGGTCGATTTCTGGAATCGAAATGAGGCCGACGGTCGGTAAATCATGAAATCGATTGCGCACGGTGAGAAGTTGTTCCCATGATAACGGCTCGACGTTTGAAAACTCAAATTCACCGGTTTCTGGCTGTTTCGGTTGAATTTCGGCGGTCACTTGTTGACTGTTCCATGCCGTGAGTTGGTCTTTCCACCACGATTCGGATAACAGGAGTGTACCAATTAACAAAAGGAGCCCACCGACGACGTAGCGTGACCGTTTCATCCATCTCTTCCTTTCTCAATGTTCCAACACGACATGAGCGCACTAACGGCAGCTGGTAACGTTTCTTCAGATAAGGCGGCAAATCCAAATAAAAACTGAGGAATCGTGTCGCTTGATTCGATGCGATAGTCTGTCATCGCATTGATTCGGATATTCGAAGCCTCGGCCAACCGTTTCAATTCTTCACTTGTCGCGCTTGTACGAACAGACAGGACGACGTGAAGGCCGGCGCTCGCCCCCGTGACGGAGACGACCGGTTCATACGATTTGAAAGCGGCGATAATGATTTCAAGTTTCCGGCGATATGTCTTCCGCATCCGGTTCAAGTGTTTCTCAAAATCACCGGTCGCCATAAATTCGGCCAACGTGTGTTGTTCGAAACGGGGTACGCTACACGTGAAGTGACGATAACGTTCTCGATAGCGATTTAACAGCGGAGGGGGGAGTACCATATAACCGATTCGCAATGAAGGCATCAATGATTTAGAGAATGTGCTCAAATAGACGACTCGCTCGTTTTGATCCATGCTTTGCAAAGAGGGAATCGGTTTGCCGCTATAACGGAATTCACTATCGTAATCATCTTCAATCACATACGTCTGTCGCTCCGATGCCCAGTTGAGCAAACGTTGACGCCGACTGACGGATAAAATGGTCCCGGTCGGAAATTGATGGGCCGGTGTGACATAGAGGGCATCAATGGATGCTTGCTCCACCAGGTCGACACGGACGCCGCTCTCATCGACAGGAATCGGGATGAACGTCCGCCGTTGGTGCGCAAACAGTTGGCGAGTCAGCGGATAACCAGGATCTTCGATGCCGAACGTCGTAGTATCCGGCAGCAGTTCTAACAATTGAGGTAACAGCTGCTCGGTTCCCGATCCGACAACGATTTGTTCGGGAGAACAATGCACGCCGCGCGAATGATAGAGATAGGTCGCAATCTCTTGGCGAAGAACGAAATCACCTTGGACGGAGCCAAGTGACAGCAAATCGTGATGTTCTTCTGAGACGACTTGTTTTAAGTGCCGGCGCCAACGTTCAAATGGGAAAGCGGTCGTGTCGATTTGACTCGGATACAAGTCGAACTCATATGTTTTTTTCACCGGGAGCGGTTCGATGACGCTACTGCCGCGCCGGACGTACAGTTCTTCTTGCGGTAACACGTAGAAGCCTTTGCGTGGCAACGACTCGATGTATCCTTCCGCGAGCAGCTGAGCGTAGGCCAGTTCAACGGTCGTTTGCGAGACGTCTAAAAACTCCCCTAGCTTTCGTTTGGACGGAAGTTTCGTCCCGGTGGTGAGGGTGTCATCAACGATGGCTTGTCGAATGTGCAAATAGAGTTGTTCATATAATGGGACGCTCGAGTCAGCCTCGAGCGAGAACGTGAGCATATCCATGATGTGTCCTTTCTGTGGTCAGCCAAAGAAAAAATAGAGCACGAATCCGATGACAAGGAGGAGCGAGACCATTCCCGTTTTTCCGAAAAAGCTGCGCTCCTGCGCGTCGTCACGACTGTTCCATTGATCCATTCCATCATCTCCTTTAATCTTTAAAACATTCGAGAATCGAGAAATGAAGTCCTTTGTTCCAACTGACCACTTTAAAAAATATAAAACTGGCACTTTCAATATAGTCAAATCAATTTATACTTGCAAGTAGACTAGCTTATTGGAGGGGATCCATTTGGAAAAGAGACAAGTAGGGACAGACAAAGTAAAACGTGGTATGGCCGAGATGCAAAAAGGTGGCGTCATTATGGACGTCATCAACGCGGAGCAAGCCAAAATTGCTGAAGCGGCAGGTGCAGTTGCCGTCATGGCACTCGAGCGCGTACCTTCGGATATTCGCAAAATGGGCGGTGTTGCTCGTATGGCCGACCCGACAATCATCGAAGACGTCATGGGTGCGGTATCGGTACCGGTCATGGCGAAGTGCCGGATTGGTCACATCGCTGAAGCACGTGTCCTTGAATCAATGGGGGTTGATTTCATTGACGAGAGTGAAGTATTGACACCTGCTGACGAAGAATTCCATCTCTACAAACGTGACTACAAAGCACCGTTCGTCTGTGGCGCGCGCGACCTTGGTGAAGCATCACGCCGCATCGGGGAAGGTGCAGCGATGATCCGGACGAAAGGTGAGCCGGGAACCGGCAACATCGTCGAAGCGGTTCGTCACATGCGTACCGTTCAAGCCCAAGTGAAACGCTTGCTCTCGATGAGCATCGATGAAGTGATGACGGAAGCGCGTGACCTGGGTGCCCCGTTTGAAGTACTCATGCAAATCCGTGAAGCAGGTCGCCTCCCGGTCGTCAACTTCGCAGCAGGCGGAATTGCGACACCAGCTGATGCGGCACTCATGATGCACCTCGGAGCGGACGGCGTCTTTGTCGGATCAGGAATCTTTAAAGCGGAGAACCCTGAGAAATTTGCCCGTGCCATCGTTGAAGCGACGACATACCATGATGACTATGAGCGCATCGCACACTTGTCGAAAGGACTCGGCGAAGCGATGAAAGGGCTCGACGTCCGCACGCTCAAACAAGAAGAACTCATGGCACCGCGAGGTTGGTAAGATGACCACGATTGGTGTACTCGGAATGCAAGGTGCGATTCGCGAACACGTCCATATGCTCGAAGCACTTGGTGCGAATACGCTCGTCGTCCGCTCGGTCGATGACTTAAATCGAATCGATGGACTCGTCTTGCCGGGTGGGGAGAGCACAGCGATGCGTCGCTTACTCGATCGGTACGAGTTGCTCGAGCCGTTACGTGAGAATGCGGAGTTGCCGATGTTTGGAACGTGCGCTGGTTTGATTTTGCTCGCGACCGAAGTTGAAGGATATGATGCGCACTTGCGTAAAATCCCGATGACGGTCAAACGAAATGCGTTCGGACGACAAGTTGATAGCTTTGAAGTCGATTTGACTGTCAATGGAATCGATGAAGCTGTCGAAGCAGTGTTCATTCGAGCGCCGCAAGTCGCATCGGTCGAAGCGAGCGTCGAGGTGCTCGCCGAGGTCGAAGAAGCGATTGTCGCGGTTCGGTATGACAAGTATATGGCCTGCTCGTTCCACCCGGAATTGACGGACGACTTGTCGATGCACCGCTATTTCTTGGACATGGTTGAAGCGACGAAGCGACAACTCGCCTGATTGAAAGGCTCTCTAGCAAATAGGGAGCCTTTTTCATGTGTTTTTTTGCTACACTGTAACGAGATACGTATAGAAAGGGGCAAGACCGTGAGACAAAGATGGATCGGATGGATGCTCGTTTGGGCAATCCTTTTAAATATGATCGTGCCGACGGATGCATCGGCGGCACCTAAAGTTGATGCGACTGGCGCGATGCTCGTGGACATGACGACGGGACAAATCCTGTTCTCACAAGAAGAGGACGCGATGCTTCCTCCGGCATCAATCACTAAGCTGATGACCGCTTTTCTCGTCCGAGAAGCCATCGAAGCGGGTGACCTCAGTTGGAGCCAAGAAGTGACCCCGAGCGACAAGGCGTTGGCGCTGACCCGAAAACCAGGATTGGCTCGGATTCCGCTCGTCAATAAACCGTACACGGTGAAAGAGCTATACGACGTGGCGTTGATTCGTTCCGCGAACGAGGCAGCGGTCACATTGGCCGAGGCCGTCTCTGGTTCGGAAGGGGTATTCGTAAAGAAAATGAACGAACGGGCGACCGAACTTGGTATGACCCAAACGACGTTCGCCAATGCATCGGGACTTGACTCTGTGTCAGCGGGACGTCCAGGGGAGAATTTGACATCGGCCAATGATTTGATGATGCTAGCTTTGGCGTATTTGACGAAGTTCCCGGAAGTGCTCGATGTGACGAAACAAGCGTATGTTGATATCGACGGAGTCCGATTTGAAGCGACGAACCGGATGCTCGCTGGTCGTGATTTAGCCTATCCGGGTATGCTTGGCTTTAAAACGGGCACGACTGACGATGCCGGTTACTGCTTCATCGGCGTGTCGACGCGAGATGGACGTACCGTGCTATCGGTCGTTCTCGGAGCGAAGACCGATCAAGGGCGCTATACTGCTACAAAGGCGCTTCACGACTACGCCTATGGCGATTTTGTCTTGACCCCGATTTTACGGACTGGTGAAATTGTCCCGGCGACGCTCCATGTCGCTGAAGGTACAGTCGAGTCAGCAAAAGTGCGCACGACGTCAGCCTTTGAAGTACTCGTCGAAAAAGGACAGGATGTACCTGAACCGACTTACGATCTTCCGGATACGAAAGCCCCAATTGCGGCCGATCAACAGGTAGGGACCGTCACCATCGAGCCTTCCGGAAGCGTCCGGTATCTAGATGGTGAACTTCCACCTAAAGGAACGCTCGTCGCGGCCGAACCGGTCGAGATGGCATCGTTTTTGACACGTATGACGCGTGCCTTCTCCGACTTTTTAGATGAGATTCGACTCGTGCTCGGAAAACTGAGTCTTGTCGATAGAGTTGAGATGTTGTAAAGTAAAACTAATTCAATGACAGATGCAATGATGGGGAAAAGTACGTTACGGTCATCTACTGACAGAGAGCTAGTGGTTGGTGCAAACTAGTGGGATGATGTAACCGAATCGGCCTCGGAGCATTGGCTTGGAAACAAGTCACGTTACGCACACGTTACGTGCATCGAGTGGCCCGATTTCGGGCAACGAGGGTGGCAACGCGGATCCAAGGTGGTTCGTCCCTTTCCTACGGGAAAGGGGCGTGCCACCTTTTTATGTGAAAAAAGGAGGAATAACGAATGTTAGACATTAAACGATTACGAACAGATTTTGAAGAGATTAAAACGAAGCTAGCTCATCGCGGCGAGGATTTGAGTGCGCTTGACCGTTTCCCGGAGTTGGAAGAGAAACGCCGCAACTTGATCAATGAGGTTGAAGTGAAGAAAGCGAAACGAAATGAAGCGACGAAGCAAATTGCGGAATTGAAACGCAATAAGCAAGATGCGGATGGACCGATTCTCGAGACGCGCCGTCTCGGGGATGAAATCAAATTGCTCGATGAAGAGTTGCGTGAAGTCGAGGCCGAATTGAACTTGATTCTCCTCAGCATCCCGAACATCCCGCACGAATCAACGCCGATTGGAGAAACGGAAGATGATAACGTCACGATTCGCGAAGTCGGAACAAAACCGACGTTCGAATTCGAACTCAAACAGCATTGGGACGTCATGGAAGATTTGAAAATCGTCGATGTGGAACGAGCGGGTAAAGTGACAGGTAGCCGGTTTGTCTTTTATAAAGGTCTCGGCGCCCGTCTCGAACGTGCCCTCATCAACTTCATGATGGATATGCATGCCGATGAACATGGCTATTCTGAGGTGCTCCCTCCTTATATGGTCAACCGCGACGCGATGACCGGGACGGGACAACTTCCTAAATTTGAGGAAGACGCATTCAAAGTGGCGGATACGAACTATTTCCTCGTACCGACGGCAGAAGTTCCGGTAACGAACATGCACCGTGACGAGATTATCACGGAAGACCAACTTCCAATCACGTATACGGCGTATAGCGCTTGTTTCCGTTCAGAAGCGGGATCAGCCGGACGCGACACGCGTGGGCTCATTCGTCAGCATCAGTTCAACAAAGTCGAGCTCGTCCGGTTTGTGAAACCTGAAGAGTCTTATGAACAACTCGAACTCTTGACGGGCCACGCTGAAGAAGTGCTTAAGCGTCTCGGTCTCCCATATCAAGTGCTCAGCATGTGTACGGCCGATCTCGGCTTCACGGCTGCGAAGAAATATGACATCGAAGTGTGGATGCCGGCGCAAGGGATGTATCGTGAAATCTCATCTTGTTCGAACTTTGAAGACTTCCAAGCGCGCCGGGCCGGAATTCGTTTCCGTCGCGAAGCGAACGCAAAACCAGAATTCGTCCACACGCTTAACGGTTCTGGCCTCGCAGTCGGACGGACCGTCGCTGCGATTTTAGAGAACTTCCAACAGGCAGACGGTTCAGTCGTCATTCCGGAAGTATTACGTCCATATATGGGCGGCATCGAGAAAATTGAAATGCCTCAGTAATGAACAAACCAGCCCGTCTGAAACGTATCGTTCAGGCGGGATTTTTTTGGTTTTTTTTAATGTTTTTTCACAAAAGGGTTTGACATCTGTCTGCCAAGTTGGTACTATAAATCATGTCGAGCGAGATGTTTGCTCACCAATTGTATATGAGCTTTGGAGGTGTACCCAAGTGGTTTAAGGGAACGGTCTTGAAAACCGTCAGGGGTGTAATAGCCTGCGTGGGTTCGAATCCCACCACCTCCTCCATTTTTATTTCTGGAGGCTCAACAATTTCATACTTTTTTGGAGGTGTACCCAAGTGGTTTAAGGGAACGGTCTTGAAAACCGTCAGGGGTGTAATAGCCTGCGTGGGTTCGAATCCCACCACCTCCTCCACTTTCTTTTTTTTACACTTTTTTAAGCCTGGAGTTGTACCCAAGCCCGGCTGAAGGGGACGGACTCGAAATCCGTTAGGAGTCGTAAGGCTCGCGTGGGTTCGAATCCCACCAACTCCGCTTGTTTTGGCATCTGCATGGACAGATGCGTTTTTTTATGGTCGCAGACTCCGGTCTGCGGCTTTTTTTGTTTGTGTCAATCCGGCGAAAAACAGCTAATCCGGTGACTAATCGGGAATCTTAATCATATAGACTGTGATGGCGCAAAGGGAAGGAGAGGAGCGTCATGGATTGGATTGACATATATATCGATGAGGTCGTGCGACACGTTCCACCGAAGCGGCGCGAGGAAGCCGCTGCCTCGGTTCGGCAATCGATTGAGGCGGCACTGCCCGACCAACCGTCTGAGGCAGACGTAAAACGGGTGTTAGCAGAGATTGGGCATCCGGCCGTCGTGGCCGCGCGTTATAAGGAAGGACAGTATGTCATCGGCCCACGTTTTTTCCCCGTGTATGTGACTGTCGTCAAGCTTGTTGTTCCCATCGTCTTAGCTGTCGTTTTCTTTGGGCTTGTATTTGCTAGCATGCCGACGTTCTCAGGGCCGCTTATGCCGACAGTCGGCACATTTTTGACGAACATGTTCGACGCGTTATGGGATGTCGGGATTCAGCTCGTGTTTTGGATTACGCTTGTCTTCTTTTTGATTGAGCGCTATGCACCCGATGATGTACCGGCGCCAGATATGAAATGGGATGTGTCCAAGCTGAAAGAACAGGTGAAGGGCGGTCGAATCAGTAAATTTGACGCAGGGTTCGGGTTGTTTTGGACAGCCGTGTGGTTTGGCGTGTATATTAATGCCGAACAGTTACTAGGGATTTATGAATCTACGAACGCAGGATTCAGGATGATCACTCCCATCTTCAATCAAACGTTCCTAATGGATGTGATTTGGTTTTTTGTGATCGTCATCTTGCTTCAAGTCGTGCTTGGGGTATGGAAATGGATGAAAGGACATTGGACGTATGCGCTCGCTTCGTTTAATTTGATCTACAATATTGCCTCGGCAACGTTCATCATCTGGATGGCCAGTTCCCCACAGTTACTCGATCCACGATTTTTGAACTGGCTGGAGACAAATGTCCCGAACGGGGTCAATTCGTTTGAATGGGTGTTCGGATTAGTCGTCGCCATCACGATTTTGGCGGCCGTGTTCGATTCTGTCGATGGATTCCGAAAGGCTCGGAAGACGCCGACGTACCGGAAACCTCATATCGCCCACACATAAAAAGAAGGTGCACCGCTCAAGTGAGCAGTGCACCTTCTTTACTTATCTGACTTTCGCTTCGCGAGCGATCGTCAATTGTTTCTCGATTTTTTCAAGGATGAGTTCGACCGAGTTTGGGTCGTTAATCAAGTCATACTCTTCGATTGAGAGACGAAGTACCGGGCAAAGATTGAAGTTGTTGATCCACTCCGTATAGCGCGCGTACATTTCTTCCCAATACGTAATTGGTGTTTGTTGCTCCATCTCACGTCCGCGCATTTGAATGCGGTCGAGCACTTGCTCGAACGAACCTTCGAGATAGATGAGCAAGTCAGGATGCGGGAAGAACGGTGTCAGCACCATCGCTTCAAACAAACTCGAGTATGTCTCGTAGTCAGTTGGAGACATCGTCCCTTTTTCGTAGTGCATTTTGGCGAAGATTCCTGTATCTTCATAGATCGAACGGTCTTGGATGAAGCCGCCGCCGTATTGGAAAATCTTCTTCTGTTCTTTGAAGCGTTCAGCCAAGAAATAGATTTGAAGGTGGAAGCTCCAACGCTCGAAGTCATGATAGAATTTATCGAGATAAGGGTTCGTATCTACTTTCTCAAGTGAAGTTCGGAAGTTGAGGGCATCGGCAAGTGAGTTCGTGATTGTCGATTTACCGATTCCGACCATTCCACCGATCGTGATGATCGTGTCATTCGGAATGTTGTATTTTTCATTCAGCGTCATTTGATTTGTGCTCCTTTAGTCAATTCTAATTCACGTTCGATCGTTGTGAGGACGTGCGTCAAATCGTCCGGGTTTTGGACGAAGTCGAGTTCATCTCCACTGAACGAAAGAATCGTCACTTCGGGGTGTGTCGCGCGGTATGATTCGATGAACGTTTCATAATCGCGGGCGAGCTGTTCGAGGTAGTCGCGAGACATATTCTCTTCTACTTCACGTCCACGCAAGGCGACACGTTTCATTAACGTCTCGATGCTGGCGTGTAAGTAGATGACGACATCAGGCTTTGGCATATCGTGTGTCAAAATCTTATAGATTTGCTCATATTTGTTCAAATGAGCTGGTCTCAGGGAACGGTGGGCAAAAATCAAGTTTTTGAAAATATGATAGTCCGAAACGACGGATTGCTGTTGACTCAAGTGGTGTTTGTGGATATCGTCTAATTGCTTGAAGCGATTACAAAGGAAAAACATTTCCGTCTGAAAGCTCCATTCGTCGATATCTTCGTAAAACTTGCCGAGAAACGGATTCTCTTCTACAATTTCATTCAGCATCTGCATTGAAAAGTGCTGACTGATGATATGGGCCAGTGACGTTTTCCCGACACCAATCGGTCCCTCTACCGTTATAAACATATGATGTCATCCTCCATTATCCAAAGTGCAAGTTCCATTCTAGCATACAATGAAGTGGATAGGGCGAGCGAAATGATTTTCATTTTTTTTCATAATAAGTAATCAGAAACGGAGTGTGTATATGGAACGAGATGAACGATTTATGAGGCTCGCCATAGAAGAAGCAAAGAAGGCGGAAGCAATCGGCGAAGTCCCGATCGGATGCGTCATCGTTAAAGGTGATGAAGTGATTGCCGCGGGTCATAATCGCCGAGAAACGGACTTATTGGCAGCGGCCCATGCCGAAATGATTGCGATTGAACAGGCGAACCAGGCGCTCAGCAATTGGCGTTTGGAGGATTGCGAACTGTTCGTCACGTTAGAGCCGTGCCCGATGTGTGCGGGGGCCATCGTGCTGTCTCGCGTGAAGCGTGTCATCTTTGGTGCCCATGATCCGAAGGGAGGGTGTTGCGGTACGCTCATGAACCTCGTTCAAGACGAACGCTTCAACCACCAAGCCGAAGTGACACAAAATGTTTTAGCAGAAGAGTGTGGGGAGTTGCTAACGATTTTCTTCCGAAACCTTAGAGAAAGGAAGAAGCAGGCGCGGCTTGAACAGAGAGGTTGCAACCCATCTGATTAAACAGTATAATGTAATAGCACTCAACGTAGTGCCTAACTTCATTTACCCATTTGCCGTGCTAGGCGGGGAGGTAGCGGTGCCCTGTAACTCGCAATCCGCTATAGCGAGACTGAATCCCGATTCGAGGGAGTGCATTGGTGTGGCCTGTCCTCGTGTAAGTGGCGTTGACGTCTGAGTCCTGCGCAACGGTCACCCATGAACCAGGTCAGGTCCGGAAGGAAGCAGCCTTAAGTGGTGACGTACCGTGTGCCGCAGGGGTGCTTGGGCCGAGCAAACTGCATGAGTAACGCACATTGACGTGCTTTCAGAAATCGGTGCGCGGCAGATTTATTTAATAACTTCAATCTACGGCCCCAGGGTTGTAGATTTTTTTGTATGATGAAATAGAGAATGTAAGGAAGAAAGGAGGCGGGGACATGGCGTATCAAGCGTTGTATCGGGTTTATCGTCCGCAGTCGTTCCAAGAGGTTGTCGGTCAAATTCATATCACACGTACGATTCAAAATGCGTTGCTTGAGGAACGAATGTCACATGCCTATTTGTTCTCGGGTCCACGAGGGACCGGGAAGACAAGTTTGGCGAAAATTATCGCGAAAGCTATCAACTGCGAGACAGCACCTACACGAGAACCGTGTAACACATGCCCGACTTGTATCGCAATCACGGAAGGGACGAGCCCGGACGTGTTTGAAATCGATGCGGCTTCAAATAATGGGGTCGACGAGATTCGAGAAATTCGGGATAAAGTCAAATATCCGCCTTCTCAAGCGCGCTTCAAAGTATATATCATTGATGAAGTGCACATGCTTTCGACTGGGGCGTTCAACGCCTTATTGAAAACGCTGGAAGAACCACCGGCGCATGCCATCTTTATTTTGGCGACGACAGAACCACATAAAATTCCGGCAACTATCATCTCACGTTGCCAGCGCTTTGATGTGAAACGGCATGAAGTCGGTCAATTGCAAACACGTATGGCATATATCTTGAACGATCAAGATTATGACTATGATCCAGAGGCGCTCAAGCTGATTGCTCGTGCTGCCGATGGTGGGATGCGCGATGCGCTCAGCCTACTCGATCAAGCGCTCGCTTTTAGCGATGGCCGTTTGACCGAAGACGCTGTTCTAGAAGTGACCGGCGCGGTAACGGATGATGCTCTACTTGATATGGCTTATGGCTTACAACAGAAGCAACTCGATCAAATTTTGAGTACGTTGGAAACGATGCTTCGTGAAGGTAAGGATTTGAAGCGATTCATTGAAGATCTCGTGTTCGTTCATCGTGATGCTTTACTATTAAAGGCTTCACCTCAAGCCGTCGATTTACTCGAACGCGCCCGTCCGACAGAGACGTTCCGACAATTTGTTGAAGCGACGTCGACGGACGAGTTGTTCCAAGTGATTGAAGAGTTGAATGACTGTCAGCAACAGATGCGATTATCAAACCATCCGAAAGTCTTAGTTGAGTTAACGTTTATTCGGATTGCTGAACAAGGACGGACGATGACAGAACAGATGAAACAACTTCAAGAGCAGGTCCGTGAACTGAGTCGCGAGTTGAATGAAGTCAAGAAAACGGGTGTCCCTGCAGCGGAAGCAACAGCGGAGAAACCGAAAATTGCCAAGCGAACTCAAATTCGAGTCCCGAAAGAACGCATTCGTCAATTATTGCAACGAGCGGAACGCCAACACTTAAACGCAATCCGTGATAGTTGGGAAGACATCATGGGGAACATTCGCACGCAAGATGGTCCGATTTTTGCACTGTTCTATGAGAGTGAGGCTGTGCTTTGTGCTAGTGACACCTTACTGGTACAATTTAAAGATGGGATGACGTGGCATTACGAGCAGGTTAGCTCGAACGGTCGCACGCGAGACGTGATTGAACAAGCCTTATTCGAAGTGACGGGGATTCGTCGAGAAATCATGGCTGTACTCGAGACCGATTGGGTTGAGTTGAAGAATGAGTTCATCCTTCGTAAACAAGCTGAACGTTCGGATCATAAGGAAGAGGAAGTGGAGGAAGAAGATCCACTTGTCTCAAAGGCCC
>NZ_CM145756.1:42500-87500 GCF_055635335.1 Exiguobacterium sp. KKT215
AGAATGAACCGGCGAGTTACGATGGCGGGCGAGGTTAAGCCGATGAGGCGGAGCCGCAGCGAAAGCGAGTCTGAATAGGGCGCATCAGTCCGTCGTCGTAGACCCGAAACCAGGTGATCTACCCATGTCCAGGATGAAGGTCAGGTAACACTGACTGGAGGTCCGAACCCACGCACGTTGAAAAGTGCGGGGATGAGGTGTGGGTAGCGGTGAAATGCCAATCGAACCTGGAGATAGCTGGTTCTCCCCGAAATAGCTTTAGGGCTAGCCTCGAGGTGTAGAGTTCCGGAGGTAGAGCACTGATTGGACTAGGGGCCCCCACAGGGTTACCGAATTCAGTCAAACTCCGAATGCCGGCAACTTGTACTCGGGAGTCAGACTGCGAGTGATAAGATCCGTAGTCGAAAGGGAAACAGCCCAGACCATCAGCTAAGGTCCCAAAGTGTATGTTAAGTGGAAAAGGATGTGGCGTTGCACAGACAACTAGGATGTTGGCTTAGAAGCAGCCACCATTCAAAGAGTGCGTAATAGCTCACTAGTCGAGTGACGCCGCGCCGAAAATGTAACGGGGCTAAACATACCACCGAAGCTATGGATCCCGTAAGGGATGGTAGGGGAGCGTTCCAAGCAGCAGTGAAGCGGTATCGTGAGGAGCCGTGGAGCGCTTGGAAGTGAGAATGCCGGTGTGAGTAGCGAAAAGAGGGGTGAGAATCCCCTCCGTCGAAAGCCCAAGGTTTCCTGAGGAAGGCTCGTCCGCTCAGGGTTAGTCTGGACCTAAGCCGAGGCCGAAAGGCGTAGGCGATGGACAACAGGTTGATATTCCTGTACCGCCGTACCACCGTTTGAACGATGGGGGGACGCAGAAGGATAAGGTAACCGTGCGACTGGAAGTGCACGGACAAGCAGCGAGGCCGTCGGGTTGGCAAATCCGCCCGGCACACAAGGTTGAGCTGTGACGTGGAGCCCGTAGGGCGAAGTACCGGATTTCACGCTGCCAAGAAAAGCCTCTAGTAAGGAGGTCGGCGCCAGTACCGTAAACCGACACAGGTAGGCGAGATGAGAATTCTAAGACGCGCGGGATAACTCTCGTTAAGGAACTCGGCAAAATGGTCCCGTAACTTCGGGAGAAGGGACGCTTATGGCAACATAAGCCGCAGTGAATAGGCCCAAACGACTGTTTAGCAAAAACACAGGTCTCTGCTAAATCGCAAGATGAAGTATAGGGGCTGACGCCTGCCCGGTGCTGGAAGGTTAAGGGGATGTGTCATCGCAAGAGAAGCACTGAACCGAAGCCCCAGTAAACGGCGGCCGTAACTATAACGGTCCTAAGGTAGCGAAATTCCTTGTCGGGTAAGTTCCGACCCGCACGAAAGGCGTAACGATTTGGGCACTGTCTCAACGAGAGACCCGGTGAAATCATAGTACCTGTGAAGATGCAGGTTACCCGCGACAGGACGGAAAGACCCCATGGAGCTTTACTACAGCCTGATATTGAGGCTTTGTACGCGATGTACAGGATAGGTGGGAGTTTGTGAAGCCGGAGCGCCAGCTTCGGTGGAGACACCCTTGGGATACCACCCTTTGCGTATAGAGTCTCTAACTCGCAGCCGTGATCCGGCTGGAGGACCGTGTCAGGTGGGTAGTTTGACTGGGGCGGTCGCCTCCTAAACAGTAACGGAGGCGCCCAAAGGTTCCCTCAGAATGGTTGGAAATCATTCGAAGAGTGCAAAGGCAGAAGGGAGCTTGACTGCGAGACCTACAAGTCGAGCAGGGACGAAAGTCGGGCTTAGTGATCCGGTGGTTCCGCATGGAAGGGCCATCGCTCAACGGATAAAAGCTACCCTGGGGATAACAGGCTGATCTCCCCCAAGAGTCCACATCGACGGGGAGGTTTGGCACCTCGATGTCGGCTCATCGCATCCTGGGGCTGGAGTAGGTCCCAAGGGTTGGGCTGTTCGCCCATTAAAGCGGTACGCGAGCTGGGTTCAGAACGTCGTGAGACAGTTCGGTCCCTATCCGTCGTGGGCGCAGGAAATTTGAGGAGAGCTGTCCTTAGTACGAGAGGACCGGGATGGACGCACCGCTGGTGTACCAGTTGTTCCGCCAGGAGCATCGCTGGGTAGCTACGTGCGGACGGGATAAGTGCTGAAAGCATCTAAGCATGAAGCCCCCTCCGAGATGAGATTTCCCTTTGAGCAATCAAGAAAGACCCCTCAGAGACGATGAGGTAGATAGGTCATGGGTGGAAGCACGGCGACGTGTGGAGCTGAATGATACTAATCGGTCGAGGCTTTGATCTAGTCTAATGGTTTGTGTGAATTGATGAGTCTTCAGTTTTCAGGGAACAACCCTGAAATGGATTGACACGCTCTTGGGGCGATGTTAATATTCTTTTGTCTGGTGGCGATAGCGAAGCGGCCACACCCGTTCCCATGCCGAACACGGAAGTTAAGCGCTTCAGCGCCGAAAGTAGTTGGGGGTCTCCCCCTGTGAGGATAGGACGTTGCCAGGCCAACGCGAAAGACGATCAAGCATCCGCTTGATCGTCTCTTTTTGTATATAAGTCGCATCTATTTCGGATAGGAAGGTTGCCTATATGACTCGAAAACCTAAACATAATCCTTTCACATTTATGGAAACATTGGAGCAACATGTACGCGAAGATCGTGTCTCGTTTCATGTACCTGGTCATCATAATGGATCAGTAAGAGATGAGAAACTTCCGACTGTATTCCAAAAAATAATGCCGTACGATTTAACAGAACTCGGACACTTGGATGATTTACATCATGCTGAAGGTATTATTCTAGAAGGAGAGAGGGCACTAGGATCTCTTTATCAAAGTAAAAGTAAATGGTTAGTGAATGGGTCAACGGCGGGAAACTGGAGTCTGTTGGCAGCAACTGTGAAACGGGGAGAACGAGTATATGTACAACGTAATTCCCACAAATCCGTGTGGAACGCCATTGAGTGGCTCGGTTTAGAACCCATTTTACTCACTCCTGAATTAGATAGAGGGAGCAGTTTACCGACTGTCGTCACATTAGAAACAATTCAAGATGCTGTCACGCAGTACCCAGGTGGGAAGGCCCTCCTACTGACGTCTCCTACTTATTACGGAGATATGGCAAACATCCCGGAGATCAGTGCTTATTTGCGTCCGTTGCATATTCCACTCTTAGTTGATGAAGCACATGGCGCTCATTTGATTCATCCTACATTTCCAAAGCGATCCGCTATTTTCGAAGGAGCTAGCGCCGTTGTCCAGTCTGCTCATAAAACCCTTCCAGCACTCACGATGGGTGCTTGGGTCCACTATAAGGAAGAGATTAATGAGAAACGTTTATTTCATGCACTCTCTTCTTTTCAAACGTCTAGTCCGTCTTATTTGATTATGGCTTCACTCGATTACGCTAGAGAGTATCTCGAAAATTTGAGTGAACGAGATTGGACACATATTCAAAAAAGTCATTTCGCATTCATCATGGAAATGAGACGAGCTGGCTTTTCAATCAAAGTGGGCGATGATTTTACCAAAATGACCGTACTGACATATCCGAAAAATGGTCTCATCTTTAGTCAACATTTGGCGTCAATCGGTATTGATGCGGAACTAGCTGCAGAAGATCATGTGTTATTCTGCCTGCCGTTAAGGGAATTAAAAAGCCAAGAGATTCAACATTGGGTAAAACTGATTAAAAATGCATCACAACATGTCCCGCTCATTGTCGAAGATGAAACAATTTATCCTTACCCGATGACAGAACGTGTTTCGGTGTTGCATGCTATTTCAGATGATGCAGATATCATTCGCAAATCGTTTGAACAAGCAATCGGAGCCGTCGCTGCAGAAACCGTTATCCCTTATCCACCAGGAATTCCGTGGATACTAAGAGGAGAAGTCATCACACACGAGAAAATTAGGGTATTGAATGAATGGATTTCACTAGGACGGAACCTTCAAGCAAGTAGGCATGTTATGATGAAACAAATTGATGTTATCGTAGAGGAGTTTTAATCGTGAAAGGTATGTTTATTACTGTAGAAGGTCCCGACGGTTCGGGGAAAACCACGCAGTTGCAATTGTTAGTTCGTTCATTGACTGAAAAAGGATACGAAGTAGTCGTCACTCGAGAACCAGGAGGGACCAAAGTCGGAAACAGTATTCGAGAGGTCTTATTATCACCAGAACATGATGAAATGACCCCACGCGTCGAGATGATGCTGTATGCCGCGTCCCGTGCCCAAAACATCGATCAAGTGATTCGACCTGCTCTTAAACGAGGGGCGATTGTTGTGTGTGATCGATTTGTCGATGCCTCGATTGCCTATCAAGGATATGGACTCCAATATGATTTGAATCAAATTCTATCACTGAACGAGTGGGCAACGGCCGGGATTAAACCCGATTTGACTTTCCTCTTTGATTTGACCCCTGATCAAGCGAGTCGTCGCATGAAAGATCGAGGTCAATTAGACCGTATCGAGAGCCGAGATGAGTCTTTCCATCAACGCGTATACGATGGGTTCAAAAAAATATTAGAACAACATCCGGATCGGATGGTTCGTATCGATGCGAACGCTACAATTGAAATGATTCAAGATGAAGTGTTAGACATTACGTTAGAACGATTAAATGAAAGAGGAGTGACGCAATGATGAAGATGGTAATCGCGATTGTACATGATAAGGACAGTGCTCGGTTGTCAGATGCTTTAATCGAAGAGGACTTCCGCGCAACAAAATTAGCCACAACGGGAGGCTTTTTGAAAGAAGGTAACACAACGTTCATGATTGGTGTACCAAAAGAACGGTTAGATGATTTGCTCGCGCTAATCAAATCGAATTGCTCGAGCCGAGATCAAATGATCACGCCGATTTCACCGATGGGCGGTCACGCTGATTCATATATTCCGTATCCGGTAGAAGTACAAGTTGGCGGAGCGACGGTGTTCGTCTTGCCGATTGAAGGATTCCATCAGTTTTAATGGGAACGGTCACGAATATGAGCTTTCAAGATTTAGCGAAATCTCAAACGGTTATCGCCAAAGTGATTGAAAATTCGATTGTCGCTCAAAAGGTGGGTCACGCCTATATTTTCTCGGGAGATTATGAACCTTATTTAATTGAGACAGCGCAACTGTTTGCAAGATCCCTTTTTTGCGAGTCGCCTGACGGGGTAGAGCCGTGTGGCAGTTGTCGAAACTGTAGACGGATGGATTCGGGCAACCTCGTCGACTATATGGAAGTGGAACCTGATGGGGCCAGTATCAAAAAAGAACAAGTTCAACAATTGTTGAGCGACTTGTCGCTACGTGGAGCAGAAGGGGACCGTCAAATATATGTCATTCATCAAGCGCATAAAATGACACCTCAGGCGGCCAACAGTCTCTTAAAATTTTTCGAAGAACCGGGCATTGGGAAACTGGCCATCTTGGTCACGACCCAGCCGCAACTCTTATTACCAACCATTCGCTCGCGGGCTCAGCATTTAGTGTTTCGACCGATTGATCGAGAACGGCTTGTGGAAACGTTGGTCGCAGACGTGCAATGTACGAGCGATTTAGCACGTCTTGCTTTAGAGACATATCCGAAATTCGAAGACGCCCGTGAGGCGCTTCACAACGACTGGTTTGTACAGGCGTATGGGCTAGTGGTACAATTAGTTGAAGTGTTGACAAAACGCCCGCAAGAATTGCTTTTATTCGCCCAAGAAAAATGGCTCGGTCATTTTAAAGGGCGGAATGAATTGCGAGTCGGTCTCGAGCTGTTCGGAAATTGGTTGGAGCAAGCGCTCCACTTCAAAGTGCGAACAGACTATGTTCCGGAGTTGTTTACGAAAGAACAAGCGCTATATACCGCGCTTGTAAAAGATCGTCCGGTTCATAAAATCGTCCATGCTATTGAATCTGTCCATGAGGCGATTCGACGGCTTGAGGCAAACGTCAATCCTCAATTAACGTTCGAACGGTTAACGTTCGATTTGCAGAAAGGATAGGAGAGCGTGCTTGAAGTAGTCGGAGTCCGTTTTAAAGAAGCGGGAAAAATCTATTACTTTTCACCAGGCGAAGCAACGCTTGAACGTGGAGACCATGTCATCGTAGAGACGGTACGAGGCATCGAATACGGTGAAGTCGTCCAAGTTGGTAAGCAACTGGGTGAAGACGAAGTAGTATTGCCGTTAAAGACAATCCTTCGTGTCGCCGATCAAAAAGATGCCGAAATCGTTCAAGACAATCGATTGGCAGCATTTGACGCTCACGCCGTCTGTGAAGAAAAAATTCGTGAACATCGACTTGAAATGAAGTTAGTAGATGTTGAGTATACATTTGATCGTAATAAAGTCATCTTTTATTTCACGGCAGAGGGGCGCGTTGATTTTCGGGAACTCGTCAAAGATTTAGCAAGTGTGTTTCGCACCCGGATCGAACTCCGTCAAATTGGAGTTCGGGACGAAGCGAAACTGCTGAGCGGAATCGGGCCTTGTGGTCGTGTGTTGTGTTGCTCCTCGTTTTTAGGGGAATTTGAGCCGGTATCGATTAAGATGGCCAAGGATCAGAACTTATCCTTGAATCCGAATAAAATCTCCGGTGTGTGTGGTCGTCTCATGTGCTGTCTGAAATACGAGAATGATACGTATGAAGAATTGAAGCGGGATTTACCCGACGTCGGAAAACGAATCAAAATTCCAGAAGGTGACGGACGTGTCATCGGTCTCAATATCTTGGATCAATTGATTCAAGTCGAGTTGAATGATCGGACCCGTGTTGTGACGTATACAATCGACGAGCTCGTCGAGGTCGGTGCAGTCAAACGAAAACCGTCGAAACAGTGATGGGGTGCTGAGCAGTGGAAAGAATGGATAAAAAGGAAGTCATGATGCGGGTCGATGCGATCGAGCAACAAATGCAATTGTTGACGGAGCATTTAGGGGTGCTCAAAGAGCAACTCGCCTATTTGCTCGAAGAAAACCAACACATGTATCTCGAAAACCATCATTTGCGTGAAAAAGTGGAGCAACTTGCAGAAGTCGAGACGCCTGACGGGGATCCCCAAATTGCGTTGTCCGGAAAAGGACAGAACAATCTGGCGGCGTTATACCAAGAAGGATTTCACATTTGTAATTTGCACTATGGACAAGTCAGAAAAGACGGAGACTGTCTCTTCTGCATGTCGATGCTAAATAAACATTAATAAGGGGCGATAGACGGGGGTATTCCCGTCCGTCGCCTTTGTACGTTATGTAGGAGGGAAATGGCGTGACTGTTAAACAAGGTGAACGTCTTGATGATTTGTTAGGGCGTCCCGGCAAGATCATTCAAAGTGATGACGTTTTTTCATTTTCATTGGATGCCGTATTACTCGCCGAATTTGTATGGGTGCCGATTCAAAAAGGGAAGCTCGTCGATTTGTGCGCCGGCACGGGGGCGATTCCGCTCTTTTTATCATATCGAACGAAAGGGACGGTCACGGGTGTTGAAATCCAGCCTCGCCTCGTCGACATGGCCAATCGTAGCATTGCCATCAATGAGTTGGACGAGAGGCTCCACATCGTTGAAGGGGACGTGAAAACCGCTGCAAGTCGATTAGGACATGCCCGTTACGATGTTGTCACGTGCAATCCCCCTTATTTTTTGGCGAACGAGACATCGTTACGCAATCAAAATGAACATCATACGATTGCACGCCATGAAGTCCTTTGCACACTAGAAGACTGTATTCGTTCAGCCAGTCAACTCGTCAAACCGGGTGGCAAAGTAGCCTTCGTCCATCGTCCGGAACGATTACTCGACATTCTGACGCTCATGCGGGCGTATCGGATTGAACCAAAGCGAATGCAACTCGTTTATCCGAAGCAAGGTCGAGACGCGAACACATTGTTAATAGAGGGGTCGAAAGATGGAAAAGCAGGGCTCACAATCTTACCTCCGTTTATCGTTTATGAGGAAGATGACACGTATACGAGCGACATGCGGGCAATCCTCGATGCGTAAGCACTTTGCCTATATTCTCGAGTGCAACGATGGCACGTACTATACCGGATATACGACGGATGTGGATAAGCGGATGGAAGTGCATAACAGCGGCAAAGGTGCGAAATATACACGAGCTCGTCTCCCGGTGACGTTGCGATATGTCAGGTCGTTTGCGACCAAACGCGAAGCCATGCAGTACGAATGGTCCATCAAACAACTCACGCGGGCTCAAAAACAGCAATTGATGGAGGGAACGAGTAATGAACTCACAGAAAAGTTACCAGACTGATGGGCCCACGCTCTATGTTGTGCCGACGCCGATTGGAAATTTAGAAGACATGACGTATCGGGCGGTTCGAATTTTAGGAGAAGTCGATTTGATTGCGGCTGAAGACACGCGCCAAACGATGAAACTCTGTCGCCATTTCGGCATTGAGACGAAACTGGTCAGCTACCATGAGCATAATAAGCACGTGAGTGGCCCTCGCTTAATCGAAGATATCGAGGCGGGCAAGTCGGTCGCCGTGGTCTCAGACGCTGGCATGCCGGGTATCTCAGACCCTGGGAGTGACCTCGTGAGGTTAGCCATTCAAGCGAGGCTCCCCGTCGTCGTACTCCCTGGAGCGAACGCAGCATTGACGGCTCTTGTCGCCTCTGGTCTTGCGACCGAGCGGTTTTTGTATTATGGATTCTTGCCCCGTAAAAAGAAAGAGCGCCTCGATGTGTTGTCATCCTTACAATATGAACCGGGCACTATCATTTTTTATGAAGCGCCACATCGGTTAAAAGAGATGCTGACCGGGATTCAAGACGTGTTCGGCAACCGGCAACTCGTTCTCGGACGAGAGTTGACGAAAACGTTTGAAGAGTTTTTACGAGGGACGGTAGAAGAAGCGTTGGTCTGGTGCGAAGGCGAAGTACGCGGCGAATTCGTCGTCATGGTGGAAGGATCGACGGAAGCGGCACCGACACACGATTGGTGGGAGGCACTATCGCCCCTCGAGCACGTCGACCGTTACATTGAAGATGGCTTAAAACCGAACGCTGCCATTAAACAAGCCGCTAAAGAGCGGGGTCTGTCACGGAGTGAAGTGTATGACGCGTATCATCAAGTCGACAAAAAAGAGTAAGCAAGGAATCCCTTGCTTACTCTTCGCTGTAGTAGTTTTCGAGCATGTTTTTCAACTCGACGAGAACGCGTTGTGCGCCTTCTGGTGAAAGGATCAATTTACCGTCAGCCAACTTGAAGTTGTCATCCGATACTTCGCCCGTCACTTGGCAAGTCATGTTCGGTTTGTATTTTTTCAACACGATTTGATCGTTGTCGACGTAGATTTCAAGTGCATCTTTCTCAGCGATCCCGAGTGTGCGGCGCAATTCGATTGGAATGACGACACGACCGAGTTCATCAACTTTCCGTACGATACCTGTAGATTTCATTTTGTGTTTCCTCCTCCAATGGTGTCGAAATCTCTTGGTGACATGAGTCGTCAAAATTCGACAATGTTACTACAGCAAAAAGCATACTAAACTTTCCAATTGTAGTCAACTGCTTACTATTGGAAATCTACATTTTCGAAAAATGACGATGTGGGAGCGATATATACCTAAAATTCCCCGAAAGTTAGGACCTGAAACAAAGAAAGGGTTTTTTTGGAACATATTTTATGAGATAACAACAAAAAAATTCCAAACAATTGGTTTGGAAATTCTTTTGTCGAACCGTGTATAATGGAAATTGCAAATGTCGAAAGGATGGAGAACATACAATGGCGAAGCCTACTTTTTATATTACGACTCCGATTTACTATCCGAGTGCCAAACTACACATCGGTCACGCTTATACGACGGTGGCCGGCGATGCGATCGCGCGCTATAAGCGTTTGAAAGGTTTTGACGTTCGTTATTTGACTGGGACGGATGAACACGGTCAAAAAATTCAAGAAAAAGCGAAAGAAGCCGGTGTGACACCGCAAGCGTTCGTGGATGAAGTTGTCAAAGACATCAAAGTGTTATGGGACCGTCTCGAAATCTCATATGATGACTACATCCGTACAACAGACGCACGCCACAAAGCTGTCGTCGAGCATGTGTTCGAGACGCTTCTTAAAAATGATGATATTTATCTCGGAGAGTATGAAGGTTGGTACTCGATTCCTGATGAGACGTATTATACGGAGTCTCAGCTCATCGACGGGAAGAGCCCGGACAGCGGCCACCCAGTCGAACTCGTACGCGAAGAGTGTTACTTCTTCCGTCTCAGCAAGTATGCGGATCGTTTGATCGAGTACTTCGAGTCGCACCCTGACTTCATCTTGCCAGAATCGCGCAAAACGGAGATGATCAACAACTTCTTGAAGCCGGGTCTTCAAGACTTGGCTGTCTCACGGACGACGTTTGACTGGGGTGTACAAGTCCCATCGAACCCGAAGCATGTCGTATACGTATGGGTCGATGCCCTTACGAACTATATCTCTGCCCTCGGCTACGGGTCGGACAACGACGAGTTGTTCAACCGCTATTGGCCAGCCGATGTCCATTTGGTCGGAAAAGAGATCGTCCGGTTCCATACAATCATTTGGCCAGCGTTGCTCATGGCGCTTGATCTCCCGTTACCGAAACAAGTTTTCGCACATGGTTGGTTGCTCATGAAAGACGGTAAAATGTCGAAATCAAAAGGCAACGTCGTCGACCCAATTCCACTCATCGACCGTTACGGACTCGACTCGCTCCGCTACTATCTTCTTCGTGAAGTTCCATTCGGGGCAGACGGTACGTTCACACCGGAAGCGTTCGTCGATCGCTTGAACTTTGACCTGGCGAACGACCTCGGGAACCTGCTCAACCGGACCGTGGCCATGATTAAGAAGTATTTTGATGGGAACATTCCGGCGTACGCGGGCAATGTGACGGAATTCGATGCCTCATTGCTTCAAGTCGTCAACGAGACGACAGCGAAGACGGAAGCGGCTATGGAACACATGGAGTTTTCGGTGGCGCTCACAAGCATCTGGCAACTCGTTAGCCGTGCCAATAAATACATTGATGAGACACAACCGTGGGTCCTTGCGAAGGATGAAACGAAACGAGACGAACTGGCGTCGGTGATGACTCACCTCGCCGGCGTGCTCCGTCACGTCGCGGTCATGATTCAACCGTTCATGACACGGGCGCCGAAAGAGATGTTCCGTCAGCTCGGTCTCGAAGGAAAAGATATGTCATGGGAAGCGCTCGATACGTTCGCAGCCTTCGATGGAGCCGTCGTCACAGACGGGACACCGATTTTCCCGCGTCGTGACGTCAAAGAAGAAGTCGATGCGATTCAAGAAATGATGCGTCAAGCGTCGCAAGCTCGTGTCGAAGAAGCCGAAGCGGAAGCGGGCGACGTCGAAGATGAGGACGTGCGTCCGGAAATCACGATTGACGTCTTTGACCAAGTCGAGTTCCGCGTCGGCCAAATCGTCGAAGCCGATAAAATCAAGAAGGCGAAGAAGTTGTTGAAACTTCAAGTCGATCTTGGCGGGGAGACGCGTCAAATCGTCTCGGGTATCGCGGAATGGTATACGCCGGAAGACTTGGTTGGCAAGAAAGTCATCGTTGTCGCCAACTTGAAGCCGGTCAAACTGCGTGGCGAATTGTCACAAGGGATGATTTTAGCGGCTGATAAAGACGGCAAGCTTGAACTTGCGACCGTATCTGAGAATATGCCGAACGGGGCCATCGTCAAATAATCGTTTGGGGGAGACTTCGGTCTCCCTCTTTGTCTATACAAGGAGGAACCATCATGTTGATTGATACACACACACATATCAATGCCGAACAGTTCAATGAAGACGTCGAAGCGACGATTGAACGGGCTCGTGCTGCGGGCGTTTCCCCGATGCTCGTCGTCGGGTTCGACAATCCGACCATCACGCGTGCCATCGAGCTCGCGGAAACGTATGAAGACATTTACGCGATCGTCGGCTGGCACCCAGTCGACGCCGTCGATTGCACGGAGGCCGATTTGGCAAGAATCGAGACACTGATGGATCATCCGAAAGTAATGGCGCTCGGGGAGATCGGGCTCGACTATCATTGGGACAAATCACCTAAAGATGTCCAACAGCACGTGTTCCGGCAACAAATCGCCATCGCGAAACGGACGAATATGCCGATCGTGATTCACAATCGGGAAGCGACCGCCGACGTGCTCGATATTTTAGAGGAAGAACACGCCGAAGAGGTCGGGGGTGTGTTCCATAGTTACAGCATGTCCGTCGAACTGTTGGAGCGCTGTCTGCGTTTGAACTTCTATATTTCTCTTGGGGGACCGGTGACGTTCAAGAATGCGAAAGTACCAAAAGCGGTGGCACAACAAGTCCCGCTCGATCGACTCCTCGTAGAGACAGACTGTCCGTATTTAACGCCGACGCCGTTCCGTGGCAAGCGGAACGAACCGGCTTACGTCACGTATGTCGCCGAAGAGATTGCATCGCTACGTGACATGTCTTACGACGCACTTGCTGAGGCGACGACCGCTAATGCGAAGCGCCTGTTCCGTCTCCCATGATGTTCAGACGGATCATGTTAAGCGTCGGCGTCGTGGCCACCGCTGTGTTCGCCTATATGGCGATGCAACCAGAACCTATCACCATCATCGATGACGGAGTGACGATGGTGCATGAGAGTCGGGGCGAATCGGTGTTAGATGTGCTTGAAGAGACGGGGATTGTCGTTGACGAGTCAGACGTCGTGACGCCGGCTTTGAGTGCGGATATCCCGCTCGACCGAGTTATTCAGATTGAGCGGGCCCGTACCGTCTCGCTACAAATTGGTTACGGACAAATCGAAACGATTGAGACGCGTGAACGGACTGTCGAAGACGTGTTGCTTCGTTATGGAGTGAGTGTCCGTGACGGGGACGATGTGTACCCGGGCGTCCGTACCCCTATTACATCGGGTATGACCATCCGGTATCAGCCTGTCGTCGCACTCGATGTCATTGTCGGCGATGAGGCGAAGACGGTTCATACGATGGCTCAAACTGTCGAGCAGGCGCTACAGGAGGCGAATGTGACGGTTTCTGACAAGGATACTGTCGAACCGGCTCTGGCGACACCAGTGCGAGACGGGATGACAATCACGGTCAATGTGAGTCGAGACGTCGTGCAGTATGAAAATCGACTCATCCCATTTGAAATCGTCAGAGAAGAGGACGACACGCTTGCGCTCGGAGAAACCGAGGTTGTTCAAGTCGGTGTCCCTGGACTCGAACGGACGCGGTATGCACTGACAGTGGAAAATGGTACAATTACAAATCGGACCGAAACAAGCGTGGAAACGCTGCGAACCGTACGCCCTCAAATCATAAAACTTGGAACGAAGGTCGTAGTTGAACCAGAAACGAACCAAGAGACCGAGCAAGAACAAGAGGAGACGGCAACGACCGAACCGTCGAGCCCGTTTCGAGAGGAAGCAGAGATTAAAATCGAAGAGACGCCTCGAGCCGAGGATGTCTTAGATTTCACCTCTGCGAAACAGCTTCTCGTCGAGGCGACGGCGTATACGAACAATGCAGAAGATACAATCACGTTTGACGGCAGGGTACTGACGCGCAGCGGTTATGATGTGACGGACACGATTCTGTATGAAGGCATGCGAATCATCGCGGTCGATCCAGCCATCATCCCACTCGGCACACGCGTTTACGTCGAAGGGTTTGGCATGGCGATTGCCTTGGACACAGGCAGTGCCATCAAAGGCAATAAAATCGATGTGATGATGGACTCAAAAGAAGAGGCGGTGACGTTTGGGCGTCAGCCACTCACGATTTGGGTCATCCCGAAGCAAGAAGAGAAAGAAGGAACCGATGATGCGTGAAAAGATACAAGAAGTGATCGTCGTCGAAGGTCGAGACGACACGACGCGGCTACAGGAAGTATATGACGTCGATACGATTGAAACGAACGGATCGGCCGTTTCGAAGCAAACCATCGAGCGAATCAAACGTGCCCAGGAGAAACGAGGCGTAATAATTTTGACGGACCCGGATTATCCGGGTGATCGCATCCGTGCCATCGTCGAGGAGCAAGTCAAAGGGTGCAAGCATGCCTATCTCCCTCGAGCCGAAGCGAAAGACAAGCGCGGTAAAATCGGGGTCGAGCATGCTTCTCCAGCGACGATTCGCCGTGTGCTCGAAGCGTTGTATGAACAGCGGGTTGAGACGGACATGCCGCTCGTCACCCGTCAGATGGTGCTCGAGGCCGATTTGATTGGCGGACCAGACGCGGCGCGGCGGCGCAAACGACTCGGGGTGTTACTTCGCATTGGTGAACCGAACGCGAAACAGTTTGTGAAACGTGTGGAAGCGTTACGGGTCACGATTGAAGAATGGGAACGAGCACTGGCTCAGTTAGAGGAGGAAAATCATTGAAAGACATCGCCACAATTCAACGCACGAAATCAATTCTAGAACGTCACGGCTTCTCGTTTAAAAAGTCGCTTGGACAGAACTTTTTAATCGATTTAAATATTTTGAATAAAATCGTAGACGCCGCGGAGCTAAGTGAAGCGAGCGGGGTGCTCGAAATCGGTCCCGGTATCGGGTCATTGACGGAACAGTCTGCCAAGCGGGCTAAAAAGGTCGTCGCCCTCGAAATCGACCAACGTCTGCTTCCGATTTTGGAAGACACGATGTCTCCTTATCCACACGTGCATGTCATCCACGGCGATGCGCTCGAGCTCGATATTCAAGCCATCGTCGAGCGTGAGTTTTTCAGTCAAGGTATCGAAGACATCTCGGTCGTGGCGAACTTGCCGTATTACGTGACGACGCCAATCATCATGCGTTTACTGGAAAGCCAAATCAAGTTCCGCTCACTCGTCATGATGATTCAAAAAGAAGTTGCCGAGCGGATCGGAGCGAAGCCTGGGACGAAAGCATACGGCTCTCTTTCGATTGCAATTCAGTATTACGCAGAGGCGAACGTGAGCTTTATCGTCCCGAAAAGTGTGTTCATGCCGGCGCCGAACGTCGATTCAGCGGTCATCACGTTGAAGATGCGCCCCAAACCGGCGGTCGACGTGAAGGATGAAGCCTTCTTCTTTGAGATTGCCCGTGCCAGTTTCGCGCAACGTCGGAAAACGATTTTGAATAACTTGACGAATCACCTGGGCAAAGATAAAAAAATGGAAATCGAACGTCTCTTAGGTGAGGCTGAAATCGATCCAAAACGGCGAGGCGAAACGCTTTCGCTTGAAGAGTTTGCCCGGTTAGCGGACACAATTTTACCACTTAAAAACAGTTGACGACCGGATAGCGAATCGATATAATATTAATCTTTATTTTCATTTCTGAATGTGTTATACTTGTAACAGTGAGGTGAAGCGTATGCCAAAGACGTTGCAAGAAATCAGACAGAAACTCGAATCGCATGTTGGAGAACGATTGACGTTGAAAGCAAACGGCGGTCGTAAGAAAGTCGTTACTCGGTTTGGAACGCTCGTTGAGACGTATCCCGCGGTGTTCGTCGTCAAATTGGATGAAGACCATCATAACGTGGAACGTGTCTCATATAGCTACGCTGATGTCCTAACGGATACAGTTAAAATTGAATTCAGCAATTGAACGATAAATGAGAGGCGGATGCATTGGCAGCTGCTTCTTTTTTTGTGCGCTCGTTTACGGTACAATGGCGAACAGGAGATACATGGGAAGGGTGAACGATATGCGCACGATCAGTGTGAAAGCGCCGGCAAAAATCAATTTGACGCTTGACGTCCTTGGGAAGCGGGCAGATGGCTATCATGAAGTAGAAATGGTAATGACGACAGTAGATTTATCGGATCGACTGGAATTGACCGTCCTTGATACAGACGAGATTCGGATTCAATCTGAACATGCCTATGTGCCGAATGACCACCGGAACTTGGCGTATCGTGCAGCCGAGTTGTTGCGGAAGCGATTTGGCATCAAGCAAGGTGTCGAAATCGTATTGGATAAGCAGATTCCGGTCGCGGCAGGGCTTGCTGGCGGATCGAGTGACGCTGCCGCGACGCTTCGAGGTATGAACGACCTGTTCGATCTCGGCCTGTCGTTAGAAGAGTTGGCCGAACTTGGGGCCGCCGTCGGATCGGACGTATCGTTTTGTGTCATGGGGGGAACAGCCATCGCGCGCGGACGCGGTGAACAGTTAGAGACAATCCCGTCACCGCCACCGTGTTACGTCGTCTTGGCGAAACCGAAAATCGGGGTATCGACGGCCGACGTCTATCGCGCGGTAGAGATGGAGAAGATTGTGCATCCAAACACCGAGGCTATGGTCACGGCGATTCGTGATCGTGATTTTGACGGCATCTGTTCAAACTTAGGCAATGCCCTCGAGGCGGTCACGCTCGAACTTCATCCGGAAGTTCGCCAAATCAAAGAAACGATGCTCCACTGCGGAGCGGATGGGGTGCTCATGAGTGGAAGTGGTCCGACCGTATTCGCACTAATTGAGCATGAACAAAAAGCACATCGTGTCTATAACGGGCTGAAAGGATTTTGTCCTGAAGTGTTCGTCGTTCGGATTCTCGGCAAAAAACATTGAACAAAGACGAATGAGAATGATATATTCTGTTTAGAACATTCGTCTATTATTGAAGAAGTGAAGGGGAATCCGTATGAAAATTCGTAGAAGTGGTCGTCTCGTTGATATGACCCGTTATTTGCTGGACCATCCGCACCAGCTCGTCTCGTTATCGATGTTTTCGAGCCGTTATAAAGCAGCCAAGTCATCCATCAGTGAAGATTTGGTCATTGTCAGTGAAATGTTGGCCCACGATGGCACGGGTAAACTGGTCACGGTGCCAGGAGCGGCCGGTGGCGTCATGTTCATCCCAGGGTGGAGCAAAGACAAGTCGCTCTCGATGATCGACGGGCTATGTGAACAGTTGTCGAAGCCAGAACGGTTGCTCCCAGGAGGTTATCTCTATTTGACAGACGTCCTCGGTAACCCGCGTCAAGTGAAGCCGATGGGCCAAGTCTTCGCCTCGGTGTTCGCTGATCGGAAAGTCGATGTCGTCATGACGATTGCGACGAAAGGGATTCCGCTCGCCTACGCTGTAGCCGAGCAACTCGGGGTACCGTTTGTCATCGTTCGGTCCGATAGTCGTGTCACCGAAGGTTCGACCGTGAGTATCAACTACGTCTCCGGTTCGTCGAAGGCGATTCGCACGATGGCGCTCGCGCGTCGCAGTTTGCCACGTGGCGCGAACGTGCTGTTGATTGACGATTTCATGAAAGCTGGCGGAACGATTCGCGGAATGATGAGTCTCTTGAACGAGTTCGAAGCGAACCTTGCCGGTGTCGGCGTACTTATGGAAGCAGAAGGCGCCGAGAAGAAAATGGTGAGCGAATACGTCAGTTTAATGAAATTGACGAACGTCGACTCGGATGAAGGTCTCGTCACGATTTCGCGTGGAAACGTCGAACAGTTCTTAAAGTGATTGGCAAAAAATTGATTTCGTTTTATGATGAAAGGGTATAAGATTCGTACGAAGTCAATCGGTTCGCTTGGAATCATCTCAGCCTTTTAGAAAGTACACCACGGTCCAGACAACGATGAAAAGGGGATGCGAAACATGCAGATCACAGACGTAAAAATTCGCAAAGTCGCGACGGAAGGTAGAATGAAGGCACTGGCCTCCATTACACTCGACCACGAATTTGTGGTACACGACCTTCGAATCATTGAAGGGAGTACCGGTCTGTTCGTAGCGATGCCGAGCAAGCGGACGCCAGAAGGAATTTTCCGTGACATTGCTCACCCGATTAATGGAGATATGCGTCAGAAAGTCGAGGCTGCCGTTTTAGAGGCGTACGGTCAAGAGGACGTCGCCATCGCCGAGACGCAAGCCCAATATAATGCCATGAACGAGTAATATTTGACAGCGGATGGGGATCCTTCCGCTGCCTTTTTACGTTTCATTGGTTACGAATAGGTACAACGGTTGAAACCGCGTCATGGTTTCGATATAGTAGATACGGTGTAAATAAGGTTTGAATGTATAAAAAACCGAACATTTGAGTACATTACAGTCGATATGAGATAGGAGCGAATCAAGAATGGATCGTTTTGCAGTCATTTTGGCAGCAGGTAAAGGGACGCGCATGAAGTCGAAGCTTTATAAAGTACTTCATCCGGTCCTTGGAAAACCGATGGTCGAACACGTCGTCGATCAACTCGACAAAATCGGGGTCAGTCGTCAAATCGTCATCGTCGGCCATGGGGCTGAAGCGGTACAAGAGACGTTGGGCTCACGCGTGGAGTATGCGGTCCAAGAACAACAGCTCGGTACGGGCCATGCGGTACAGATGGCAGAAGCTGAACTCGCAGGCAAACCTGGCGCGACGCTCGTCGTTTGCGGCGATACACCGCTATTGACAGCGGAAACGCTCGAGGCGTTGTTGGCCCATCACGAGGCGCAACAGGCAAAAGTGACCGTGTTGACTGCGATTGCTGATGATGCGACTGGATATGGCCGCGTCATCCGCGGGGAAGACGGAAATGTCACACAAGTCGTCGAGCATAAAGATGCGTCTGACACTGAACTAGAGATTCGTGAAATCAACACCGGAACGTACGTGTTCGATAACGAGCTCTTGTTTGATGCATTGAAGCAAGTCGGGAACAACAACGCTCAAGGCGAGTACTACTTGCCGGACGTCATCTCGATTGCGAAAGAAGCAGGCGAAGTCGTGGCAGCACACACGGCGCCGACATTCGATGAAACGATCGGCGTCAACGATCGTGTCGCTCTCTCACAAGCTGAAGCGGTCATGCGCAAGCGGACGAACGAACGCCTCATGCGTGAAGGTGTCACATTCATGGATGCAGCTTCGACATACATCTCACCAGATGCCGTCATCGGTTCGGATACGATCATCTATCCAGGGACGGTTATTCTCGGGAAAACGATTATCGGTTCAGAGTGCGTGATTGGTCCAAATTCAGATATCCGCAATAGCGTCATCGAAGACGGTGCGACGGTTCGTCAATCGGTCGTAAGTGACAGCCGTGTCGGAACTGAAGCACAGGTCGGGCCGTTCGCCCACCTTCGTCAACAAGCAGTCCTCGGCGCGAATACGCGCGTCGGTAACTTCGTGGAAATCAAAAAATCAACGTTCGGAGACGGTGCGAAAGCATCACATCTCAGCTATATCGGAGATGCTTCGATCGGGGAACGCGTCAACCTCGGCTGTGGCTCGATCACGGTCAACTATGACGGCAAGAACAAGTTCGAAACGGTCGTCGAAGCCGATGCATTCGTCGGCTGCAATGTGAACTTGATCGCTCCGGTGAAAGTCGGAAAAGGCTCAATCGTAGCAGCCGGTTCGACGATCACGGATGACGTTCCTGAAGAGGCGCTTGCGATTGCACGCGAACGCCAAACGAATAAAGAAGGTTACACGAAACGATAAGTTGCTGCCTATTATTATGGAAAACGATGGAGGAGAATCCTAAACATGTCTACTGTATATGAACGTGAAATTCGCCTATTTAGCTTAAACTCAAACCGCCCACTCGCCGAAGAGATTGCCAAGGAAATTGGCATCCCGCTCAGCGATTGCCAAGTGAAGCGGTTTAGCGACGGAGAACTTTACATCAACATCGAGGAGAGCGTGCGAGGCGATGATGTGTACATCATTCAATCGACGAGCTCACCGGTGAACGAGACGCTCATGGAGTTACTCGTCATGATCGATGCGTTGAAACGGGCATCGGTTCGGACGATTAACGTGGTTATGCCGTACTATGGCTACGCCCGCCAAGACCGCAAGGCGCGCTCGCGTGAGCCGATTACAGCGAAACTTGTCGCTGATTTATTGACGGTTGCAGGTGCCACACGTTTAATCACGATGGACTTGCATGCTGCTCAAATCCAAGGTTTCTTCAATATCCCAGTAGACCAATTATTAGGTGTTCCACTCATCTCGACGTATTTTGAGACAGAAGAATTCAAAGCGAAAGACATTGTTGTCGTCTCACCGGACCACGGTGGCGTCACACGTGCCCGTAAGCTTGCAGAGCGCTTGAAGGCTCCAATCGCCATCATCGACAAGCGTCGCCCTGAAGCGAACGTGGCCGAAGTCATGAACATCGTTGGCAGCGTCGAAGGCAAGACGGCCATCTTGATTGATGACATCATTGATACAGCTGGAACGATCACGCTTGCGGCTGACGCGATTGTTCAGGCGGGAGCAAAAGAAGTATACGCTTCATGTACGCACCCGGTGTTATCTGGACCGGCGATGGAACGGATCGACAACTCGTCAATCAAAGAACTTGTTGTCTTGAACACGATCGACTTAGAAGGTCGCGAATGTTCAAGCAAAATCAAGCAGATGTCGGTTGCCCGTTTGCTTGGAGAAGCGATCATGCGTGTCCACGAGCACAAATCGGTGAGCACACTGTTCGATTAAAAAAACGAGGCCCGAAGGCGTTCGCCTTTGGGCTTTTTTGTTCAGGAGGAATAAGATGAAATGTATCGTCGGCCTCGGGAATCCAGGCAAAAAGTATGAGATGACCCGTCACAACGTCGGATTTTTGGCGATTGATCGCCTTGCCGACAAGCATGGGATCAAACTCGATGAAGCCAAGTTTAAAGCATTGATTGGAACGGGAAGAATCAAGGGAGAACGTGTCGTCCTCGTCAAACCGCTCACGTATATGAATTTATCAGGCGAGTCGGTCCGTCCGATTTTAGATTATTATAAGATTGAGATTGACGACTTGCTCGTCATTTATGATGACTTGGACATGGTGCCAGGAAAGCTGCGGTTCCGTCCGAAAGGCAGTGCCGGCGGACATAACGGCATCAAGTCGTTGATTCAGCATTTAGGCACACAAGACTTTAAACGTCTGAAACTGGGGATTGGCCGTCCGCCGCATCCGATTAAAGTGGTCGATTGGGTGCTTATGAACTACCGTAAAGAAGACATGCCAGAATTAAATGATACGCTCGATCAAGCTGTGTCCGCCGCAACCGATTTTGTGGATACTGAATGGATTGCGCTCATGAATCGATATAACTAAAGGGTCAACGTACCCTTTTTTGTCGTATGAGGTGGAGGAAAACAAATGAATGCTCTAGAGAAATTCATGGTGACGTTACCTGAGACGAACGTGATTCGGGAGCGGTTGCCAAAAGTCGATCGACAACTCGTCACCGGATTGACGACAAGTGCCAAGGCGCTTGTATTGGCGGGTTTGGCGAAAAATTCGCCAAGACGTCTCGTCGTCGTCACGCATAACATGTATCAAGCACAAAAAATGTACGATCAACTCGAGTCGCTCATCGGTCCGAGCAAAACGTTGCTTTATCCGATTGATGAGACGCTCGCTGGCGAACTATCCCTCACATCGAGCCCAGAATTGCTTGCCGCTCGGATTGAGGCTCGGACACGTCTCCTTGACGAAACGGGAGGCGTCCTTGTCGTGCCGCTCGGTGGCTTACGCCGTTATATCCCGAACCCGTCAGACTGGCAAACGAGTCATCATCACATCAAACCTGGACAAGAGCTCGATTTAAAGCCGTTCGCCGAGACGCTCATCACGCTCGGTTATGAACGGACGGCCACCGTGACCGCACCGGGTGAATTCTCCGTCCGCGGTAGTATTTTAGACGTCTATCCGCTCACGGCAGCGCGCCCGTATCGCATCGATTTGTTCGACACCGAAGTCGATTCCATCTTTACGTTTGATGCCGAGACGCAGCGTTCGCTAGGTGTCGTCGGCGAAGCGGTCATTCCACCCGCCACTGAGTTCATCGCCTCACGCGACCAGTTGCAGCAGGCCGGACAAGCACTCGAACGTCAATATGAGCGGACGCTTTCGCTCATTGAGACCGAGACGATTCGGCAAGCGCTTGAGGACGGAATCGCCCGGGACATCGAACAGTTCGGTCGAGGCGAGGTTCCTGAAAAAGTTGGGAAGTACACACCGCTCCTGTATAGCTCGACGCTCCTCGATTATGTTGGGGCGGAAGCGGTGTTGATGTTAGATGAAGTGGCACGGATTGAAGATGCTGCCGACGTGCAAGACCGCGAAGAAGCGGAATGGTTCTCGTCGCTCATCGAACGAGGGGAGTCGGTCAGCAACTACACGCTCGCCGTCCCGATGCATAAAGTATTCCGTACGTTGAAGCAAGTCGCGTTCTCCTTGTTGCCGTCACGACGGTCCGGAATTCCGGAGACGAACACGGTCCACCTCAGCTGTCGCCCGCTCCCGGCGTTTCATGGCCAGATGCACTTATTGAAACAAGAAGTCGAACGGTGGCAACAAGGTGACCATCGCATCGTCTTCTTGGCAGGCGATCAAACACGGGCCGATAAAGTAGTGGAGTTGCTTGACGATTATGGAATCTCATCCACGTTCACAAATGTGGACGGTGAGCTGTTGCCGCGTCACGTCCATGTTATGATCGGCCAAATCGAAGGCGGCTTTGAACTCTCGACGAGCCGTCTCGTCGTCGTTTCCGAAGAGGAACTGTTCAAGCGCGTCACGAAGCGGAAACGTCAGACGAAGAATTTGACGAACGCCGAACGGATTAAAAGTTACCAAGAATTGAAGCCGAACGACCATGTCGTCCACATCCATCACGGAATCGGGAAGTACCTAGGCATCAAGACGATTGAAGTCGGCTGCATTCATCAAGACTACTTACATCTCGTCTATGCCGGCGACGATGCGCTGTACGTCCCCGTCGATCAAATCGATCTCGTTCAAAAGTATGTCGGGGCCGAAGGTAAAGAGCCGAAGATTTACAAACTCGGCGGAACCGAGTGGAAGAAGGTCAAATCGAAAGTCGCCAAATCGGTGGAAGACATCGCCGATGAACTGATCAAGCTGTACGCGGCGCGTGAAGCGTCCGTCGGCTATGCGTTCCCAGGTGATGACGAAGAGATGAGCCAGTTCGAAAGCTCGTTCCCGTACGCAGAGACAGAAGACCAAGTCCGCTCCATCGCTGAAATCAAAGCGGATATGGAACGGTCACGGCCGATGGATCGTCTCCTTTGTGGCGATGTCGGTTACGGCAAGACAGAAGTGGCGATTCGAGCCGCGTTCAAAGCCGTGCTCGCTGGGAAGCAAGTCGCGTTCCTCGTGCCGACGACCGTGCTGGCGCAACAGCATTACGAGACGATGCTTGAACGGTTCAGTGAATTTCCAATTAACGTCTCCGTCATGAGCCGCTTCCGCTCGAAAAGTGAGATGGCGGCGACGAAGAAAGGCTTAAAAGAAGGGACGATTGACGTCGTCGTCGGGACACACCGCGTCTTGTCGAAAGATGTGACGTTCGCCGACCTCGGTCTCGTCATCATTGATGAAGAGCAGCGGTTCGGGGTCAAGCACAAGGAACGGCTCAAGCAGTTGAAGACGAATATCGACGTCTTGACGCTGACGGCGACACCGATTCCGCGGACACTCCATATGTCGATGATCGGCATCCGAGACTTGTCGGTACTCGAGACGCCGCCAGAGAACCGCTACCCGGTGCAGACGTACGTCATGGAATACGATGGTATTGTCTTGCGGGAAGCACTTGAGCGCGAACTCGCGCGAGGCGGACAGGCATTCTTCCTCTACAACCGCGTCGAAGGCATCGAGCGGAAGGCAGAAGAGATTCGCGCTTTGTTACCGGAGGCACGCATTGCGACGGCACACGGTCGGATGACCGAGACAGAACTCGAGAGCCAGCTCATCAGTTTCCTAGAAGGGGAAGCGGATGTGCTCGTCTCGACGACGATCATCGAGACCGGCATCGATATCCCGAACGTGAACACACTCATCGTTCACGATGCGGACAAGATGGGGCTGTCACAGCTGTATCAGTTGCGCGGACGTGTCGGTCGTTCCAACCGGATCGCCTACGCCTACTTCACGTATCGGAAAGACAAGCGTTTGACCGAGGTCGCGGAGAGCCGGCTACAGGCCATTAAAGAGTTCACGGAGCTCGGGAGCGGGTTCAAGATTGCGATGCGCGACTTATCGATTCGCGGCGCCGGAAATCTGCTCGGGGCCCAACAGTCCGGGTTCATTGATTCGGTCGGATTCGACTTATACTCACAAATGTTGTCTGAAGCCATCGAGGAACGGAAAGACCGGATGCGCGGACAGGCGAAACAAGTCGTCTTCAAACCGGAAATCGCGTTCCAAGCGGATGCGTACATTCCGGACGACTATTTATCGGACAGCGAATTGAAAATCGAGATGTACAAACGCTTTAAGTATGTCGATACACCAGAAGCGTTGTTCGCCCTCCAGGACGAGTTGATTGAACGGTTCGGCGAATTCCCGGAACCGGTCGCGCTCCTCATCCAACTGACGCGTCTGCGCATCTATGGCGAGATGGCGAAAGTGGCGCGCATCAAACAGTCTCCGGGCCGCATCGAGATGGTATTGTCGCTCGAATCGACGACGGCGCTCGACGTGCCGTCATTCATGGAATGGACGATGCCGCTCGGTCGGAAACTCGGTGTCGGACAAGATAACGGTGCCCTCAAATTGTCGCTCAGTGGCCGCATGCCGGTCGTCGAACTGTTGAACGATGCCGATACGGTGCTTGAGGAGCTCGTGAAGAGGTTGGCGCATGCGGTCGCCAAGTAAGTTTGCGACCGGCGTCGTCTTATTTGCGCTCGCGGGCTATCTTTCAAAGTTCATCAGTTTCGCTTACCGAGTGCCTTACCAAAATATCGCCGGAGACTTCGGGTTGTATGCCTATCAGACGGTGTATCCATTTGCCGCGATCGTCGCTTCGCTCGGCATGTATGCGATGCCGGTCGTGATTGCCAAAATCGGTGTCGGGGCACATGGACCGAGGCGAAAGCTCGAAGTGTTATGGGGCAGTTTTTACGCCTTGCTCGGTTTAGCCGTCATCCTTGTCGTCACGATGTGGATGCTAGCACCTGTCATCGCCCGTCTCCTCGGGGACATGGAACTCGCACCGACGCTGCGGATCATCAGCCTGAGTTATTTACTCATGCCAGCTTTGGCGGTGCTCCGCGGTTCGTTTCAGTCCGTCGATGACTTGCGGCCGAGTGCGATTTCTCAAGTGCTCGAGAACCTCGTTCGCGTCACGGTATTGCTCATCGCCTTGTTGATTGGTGTGCGCTTCGGCCAAGACGCCTATACACTCAGTCGATACGCGTATGGGGCGACGCTCGTCGGAGGTGTCATCGCCATCGTCATCTTGTCATTATGGGCGAAGCAGTTACGGCTCGTACCGGTACAACCCACGACGTTGCGGTCTGTCCTTCGAATCTTACTGACGACGGGGTTTGCCGTCGGTTTCGCCTCGCTCGGGATTTTATGGATGCAACTCGTCGACTCGTTCACGATTGTCAATCTGATGGGCGGGGATTATGCGGCGAAAGTCGGCAAAGGGGTATTTGACCGAGGTTATCCGCTCGTTCAATTCGCGATTCTTTTCACGACGGCGCTCGGAATGGCAAACGTCCCGAACTTGGTGCGGCATTATCGTGCCGGTCGTATCGAAGCGACCTCTTCCGGACTCAGTTCGATGATTCGCGTGACGACAACGGTCGCCGCTGCGGCCACAATCGGCTTGATGGGTGTCATGTTCCCGTTGAATGTCGCGCTATTTGAGAACGCGGCCGGGACGACAGCGCTCGTCTTGCTCTCGACGAGTACGTTCGCCGCGTCGCTTGCCGTGGCGAGCATGACATGTCTACAGGCGATTGATCGGGAACGCACAGCTGCTGTCGGTATGATTCTCGCCATCGGCGTGAAGCTCGGCAGCAACTTGTGGCTCGTCCCTTCCTATGGCATCGCCGGGGCTGCCCTTGGGACCTCGATTGCCTTTTTAGCGATGGCCGCGTTCAATTTCAATCGGCTCGATCAAATCATCCCGCTCGGCATGCTCCGGTTTCGACATTATGGACGTCTCGTCAAAACGGTGGCGCCGATGGGCGTCATCTTGCTCGGCTTGAACGTCGTGGCGCTGGATGGCCTGACGCATCGTCTCGATGCCCTCATCTGGCTCGTCTTCATGCTCGTGCTCGGGGCCGGCATTTATGTCTGGCGGTTATGGAAAGAACAAATTTTGACGATAGAAGAATGGGAAATGATTCCGTTCGGAGGTCGTCTCATCAATCTGCTAGAAAAAAAGGAGAACTGATATGAGTTACGGAATTACGGTCGTCGGCCTCGGGTCTGGCGAACTTGATCAACTACCGCTCGGTGTCTATCGTCATTTGAAGCAGCAACCGCTCGTTTGGTTGCGCACGAAAGAACACCCTGTCGTCAGCGAACTTGAGGCGGAAGGCGTGACGTTCGAATCGTTTGATGCGATTTACGAAGCGAGTGACACGTTCGAGGACGTCTACCGACAAATCGTTGAGACGTTGCTTGAAAAGAGTGAAGAGCTAGCCATCACCTATGCGGTACCGGGACATCCGTTCGTGGCGGAGCGGACGGTCGAACTGCTCGTCGAACAAGGCGCGGACGTCACGTTCCTCGGCGGTCAGAGCTTTTTGGACGCCATGTTCCAAGCCCTCCGCATCGATCCAATCAACGGCTTCCAATTACTCGATGCGACGGCGCTCGATGTCGAACGGATTCAAGTGACCCAACACATATTGATTGGTCAAGTGTATGACGGGTTCGTGGCCGGAGACGTGAAAGTCCAATTGATGGAACGATATCCGGATGAACATATCGTCAAACTCGTGACAGCCGCTGGGACAAAACATGAGCGGGTCAGTGAAATCCCACTCTATGAGATGGACCGCGTGGCAGAAGTCGACAACTTGACGACGCTCTATGTGCCGCCGTTGACGGACGAGACGCATTTGGCGCGCGAATTTTCGACGTTGAAGCACATCATTGCGACGCTCCGCGGTCCGGACGGCTGCCCGTGGGACCGGAAACAGACGCATGAGTCGCTCCGCAAATATTTGCTCGAAGAAGCGTACGAATTGATTGAAGCAATCGATACAGAAGACGATGATGCGATTGTCGAAGAGCTCGGTGATGTGTTGCTTCAAGTCATGCTCCACGCCCAAATCGGAGCGGACGAAGGCTATTTTGATATTCGAGACGTCATTGGCACCGTCAGTGAGAAGATGGTCCGCCGTCATCCTCATGTGTTTGGGGATGTGACGGTCGATGATGCCGATGAAGTGGTGACGAATTGGAATGCGATTAAACAAGTGGAAAAAGGGGAAAAGAGAAAATCGCAGCTAGATGGAGTTCTCATGACGCAACCTGGTTTGATGCGGGCCGAGCAATTGCAGAAGAAAGCTGCGCAAGTCGGTTTCGAATGGGACGATGTTCAAGGTGCGTTCGAGAAATTGGAAGAAGAACTCCACGAGTGGAGAAGTCAGCCTGAAGATGAACGAGAACTTGGGGATGTCCTCTTCTCAATCGTCAACGTGGCGCGCTATTTCAAGTTGAACGCCGAGCAGGCGCTCGAACGAACCAATCAAAAATTTAAGAGACGATTCGAATACATTGAAGCGAACGGCTCCCTCGAAGAGATGACGCTCGAAGAGATGGATCGGCTCTGGGATGAAGCGAAGGAGAAGGGATTATGAGACTAGACAAGTTTTTGAAAGTATCCCGCTTGATTAAGCGGCGTACGTTGGCGAAAGAAGTCGCCGACCAAGGCCGGATTCAATTGAACGGACAAGTAGCGAAAGCGAGCACCGATGTCAAAGTCGGTGACGAGTTACAAATTCGATTCGGGAACAAGCTCGTCACAGTCGTCATTGACTCGATTGCCGAGCATGCCCGCAAAGAGGATGCGAAAGAAATGTACCGCTTGCTCAAAGAAGAAAAGGTGAACAGTGGTACGGAAGCGTAAAAAAAAGGTATACTGAACGTAACAGGACAGGAGGAAGGTGATTCGATGAATGGACGTAACCCGATGGAACGCAAACAGCGGATTCGGGCTCTTGATGAACGGAGAGAACAGCTGGAAAAAGAACAGAACCGGCGACGTATCCATCTTCGACGCCGCCTGGCTGCGGCCTCACTTCTCTTTTTGTTAATGGTTGTCTTCATCGGTCAGAGTTACTTCTCGAAAGTCGGATATGTGTCCGAGCAAGAACGGAAACAAAATGAAGCGCAAGTCGAACTTCGGGAAACGAAGGACGAACAATCAGAACTGAAAGAGCAGGTCGAGCGTTTACAAGACGAAGAATACATCGCCAATCTAGCGCGCAACGAGCTGTTGTTCTCGAAAGATGGCGAGATTATTTTTTACTTCTCACCAGAGGAATAAGTGGGTTCGTTGACCGTTGACGAATCGACTCGTATAATTGTAGGGAATCAATCAAAAAAAGGAGTACATTATTTTATGTCAATTGAAGTAGGAAGCAAGGTACAAGGTAAGGTTACAGGGATTACGCATTTCGGAGCGTTCGTAGAACTTCCAAATGGCAAAACGGGTTTGGTGCACATCAGTGAAGTGGCAGATTCTTACGTCAAAGACATCAATGAAGTGCTAACGGTCGGTCAAGAAGTGACGGTCAAAATCTTGAACGTCGAAACAGATGGCAAAATCGGGTTGTCTATCAAAAAGGCCGTCGATCGCCCTGTCAGTGAACGTCCAGAGCGTCCAGCCGGCGAGCGTTTCTCTCGTGGCCCACGCCCAGGCGGCCCGGGTCAAGGCGGCCCACGCCCAGGTGGTCCAGGACAAGGTGGCCCACGCGGTGGCGGCGGTCCACGCGGTGGCGGTCCACGTGGTGGTGGCGGCGGACGTCGTGAAGTACGCCGTGAGCCAGAAACGTTCGATACGTTGATGAGCAAGTTCTTGAAAGACAGCGACGAGCGCTTGACGACGTTAAAACGTCAAACCGACTCAAAACGCGGTGGACGTGGAGCCAAGCGCGGGTAACCCTTCGTAAACCATCAGCTTCTACTCGTAACGATAGACGGTCTTCCTCAAGAAGACGACGAACCACAGACTTTTATAGTCTGTGGTTTTTTTTTGATTCTTTTTTGTTATGAAAAATAACTAAAAAGGGTTGCATTTTTTCGAGGAAGCGAGCACAATAGGGAACATGAAAAAATAGTTATGTTTTATAAGTGAAAGGTGAGAATGAAAATGAATGGATGGAAACTGTGGTTGGCGGAATGGAGAAGCATCGGGAAGAATCCTCGGGTCTGGGTCCCGATTCTCGCGGTCGCACTCGTGCCGCTCATGTATGCCGGGATGTTCTTATGGGCGTTTTGGGATCCGTATGGACAGATGAAAGACTTGCCGGTGGCGATCGTGAACGAAGACCAGGGAGCGACGTTTGACGGGGAGCAACTTGCCGTCGGGGACGAACTCGTTGAGAAGTTAAAGACGTCTGAGGCGTTCGAATTTATCGAGACGACGAAACAAGAAGCCGAGTCAGGGTTGAACGATCATGACTATTACATGGCGATTGAGATTCCGGCAAACTTCTCAGAAAAAGCGACGACGGCGCTCAGCGAACAACCTGAGAAGCTCGAACTCAAATATATTGCCAATGAATCGTATAACTTTTTAGCGGCTCAAATCGGCGGTTCCGCGATGGAGCAAGTGAAAGGTGAACTGTCGACCGAAGTCGCGAAACAGTACGTCAGTGCGATGCGTGACGGGATTCAAGATGCCGCTGCTGGACTCGATGAAGCGGCGGCTGGGGCGGGAAAACTAGCAGATGGATCGCAGACGGCCGAACAGGGGGCGACCCAATTGGCCGACGGGACCGCATTGCTCGCTTCAAAACAACAAGAATTGGCTGACGGGGCGAGTCGGCTGAATGAAGGTGTGGCCCAACTCGAGACAGGGACGACGGAGTTGGCGAAGGGAAGCCAGCAAGTTTATGCAGGTAGCGCCGCCTTATCAGACGGGGCACGTCAAGTGAATGACGGGGCGTCTGCCCTTCAAGACGGAACGAGCCAACTTGTCGAAGGGACAGACACGTTCGCCTCGAAGTTGGAGGAATTGCACAGCGGGACGGCTTCTCTCAATCAAGGCGTTCAACAACTCGCGGCCGGGATTCAGCGTTCGAAGGACGGCAGTGAGCAATTGAGTGCCGGTTCAAATGAATTGGCGGCCGCGATGACGGCGGCGAAAGAAGGGAATGCCGCCTTGATGGCAGGAGAGACGGAACTCGTGGCCGGAATCGGTCAGATGAAGACAGAAGTGTTGGCCAGTCAAGATCAGTTGATGACCCAGCTGTCAGCACTCGCCGAGGCAGGGCAACCTGCTTCACCAGAGATGCTACAGGCGATTGTGGCCCAATTGGCGGAAGGTCAAACAGCGACAGCCGCTGGATTCGATGCACTGTCCGCGGGAGCGACGCGTGTGAAAGAAGGACAGGCCGCGCTCGGTGACGGATTGACGCAAGCAGAGGCTGGTGCCAATGAACTCGCTTCGGGACTGGTGACGTTACGTGACGGACAAGCCGAACTCGCAAGCGGGGCACAGGCGTTGGCGGATGGGTCGACCCAAGTGGAACAAGGGGCGCAAACGGCAGCCGTGAGTTCGAAAGAGTTGGCTTCGGCAAGCAATCGCTTAAACGCCGGCGTCGGAGCGTTGAAAGACGGGACCGCCGAACTCGCGTCCGGCAGTACGCAGTTGACCGAGGCGACGGGCGCCTTGTCAGAGGGGAGTTCGAAACTCGCAGACGGGGCGAAGAGCGCCGGCGCGGGCACGAATACACTCGCGAACGGGGCTGTACGTTTGGCAGAGGGCGGTAAAGACCTCCAGTCAGGTAGCGACCAGCTCGCAGACGGAGTGTCCGAACTTGCGGCTGGTAACAGCAAGTTACGGGACGCGCTCGCCGATGGGGCCGAAGCGGCCGCGATCGACATCCGAGACGATAACGTCGACATGATGGCCGGACCGGTCACGGTCGTCAACGAATCGATTCACAAGGTCCCGAACTACGGAACGGGTTTTGCACCGTACTTCATGTCACTCGGACTATTCGTCGGGGCGCTCTTGCTCTCGATCGTCTATCCGCTGTACGATCCGGCTGGAAAACCGAAACGCAGCCTGTCATGGCTCGTCTCAAAATCAGGTGTGTTGCTCGTTATCGGATTTATTCAAGCGCTCGTCTTGGATGTGGCGATGGTCATGTTGCTCGGACTTGAAGTCGAGGCGCCGCTCCAGTTCTTCGGATTCAGTTGGCTCGTCAGCATCACGTTCCTCTTAATCGTGCAGCTACTCGTCACGACGCTCGGAAATCCGGGCCGTTTCGTAGCCATCGTCTTATTGATCCTTCAATTGACGACGTCGGCTGGAACGTTCCCGCTCGAACTGATTCCGAGCGCCCTCCAACCGTTTAACGCCTGGTTGCCGATGACATACACCGTATCGGGCTATAAAGAAATCTTGTCAGCGGACGGCTGGAGCTACCTGCAACAAGCAATCATCTATTTGGCGTTCGTCTCAACCGCTTGCTTCTTCCTGCTATGGGGATATTTCCGCATCGCTTGGAAGAAAAAATATCGGCTGACGACGTCAGAAGCGTGATGCACAACGAACTGAAAATCGTGTATAGTGGATAAGACGACACTATACACGATTTTTTTGTGAAAAAACTTTTAAAAAAGAATTGACACTGGCGTGGGTACTGGTTATTATAGAAAATGTGCTTAGGACACAACAATAACATGGCGGTGTAGCTCAGCTGGCTAGAGCGTACGGTTCATACCCGTGAGGTCGTGGGTTCGACTCCCTCCGCCGCTACCATTTTATTTAGGCCCGTTGGTCAAGCGGTTAAGACACCGCCCTTTCACGGCGGTAACACGGGTTCGAATCCCGTACGGGTCACTTACCTAAGCGAAAAGAAGCCATCTCACTCGAGATGGCTTCTTTTGTTATATCAAGGAGGCGGACGGATGACGAGAGTATTGGTTGCCGTGTCCGGTGGAATCGATTCGGTCGTCTTGTTGGATCGGGTCATTCGGAACGGTATGGAAGTGGGCGTGGCCCATGTCCATCATGGACTGCGTCCCGAGTCGGATGAAGAGTATGAATTTGTGCGACGTTTGGCCGACAAGTACGACGTGCCATTTCATGGCAAACGGCTCGCTTTCCCGAACGGCGGTTCGCAGGCGAGTTACCGGACGGCACGATATGCGTTCTTTGAACAGGTTATGCAGAAGTTCGACTATACACAACTGATGACGGCCCATCACGCGGATGACCAACTCGAGACCGTCCTCATTCAACTGCAGCGTAACGTCGTCGAAGTGACGGGGATTCCTGAGCGTCGTCCGTTCGCAGGAGGAGAACTCGTTCGTCCGCTCTTATCGGAACCGAAGCGGGAACTGATTGCCTATGCCAAACGATACGGACTTGAATGGAGAGAGGATGCGAGCAACGCCACGACCGAATATTTGCGCAATCAAGTGCGGCATCAGATCGTGCCCCAGCTCCTCGCGTCGCAACCGGATCTTGTTCAAGTTGTGAGCGAAACAGCTCGGCATCAACGCGAATTGTGGCGGACCCGCTACCGACAGATGGAGAATTGGATCCAGGACAACGTGCGACTCGAGATGAAAGCGTTTCACGTGAAATCGGATAACTTGATGTGTCTAAATCCTGTCGAACGATACACCGTCGGGCGCCTGCTATCAATGCGCTACGGGGTAGAGGTGGGGACCGCGATCGACCGTCTGTTAACGAGTGCCCAAGGTTCTGGCCACTTCGACTTAGAGGGGTCATGGGGCCTGCGGAAACAAGACGGGCTCTTATCGTTACAGGCAACTGGTCAATCGCTCCTAGCCCCACACAAACAAGTGGTAACGACCTTCCCAGCGCATGTAGTGTTCGGGACTTCATTATTCTCACTAGACGTTGAGGATGATACGGACGGCATCCCGCTCGAGGCGATCGAGTTGCCGTTGATCATCCGCTCTGTCGAGGCTGGGGACGCGATGAAACTGTCCATCGGGACGAAAAAAGTCGCCCGCATCTTCATTGACGCGAAGATTCCGCGAGAAAAACGGCCTTTTGTCCCATTGGTAGTTGACGCAACGGGACGGATTATCGCTATAGTAGGGGTAAGAGTTTCCGATTTTCCGGATAAGTCGGGTGCGATGTGCCCACGATTAATGGTAAAATGATGATTGTGTCGGATAAGAAAGAGGAGGATTTTAAGATGTCATTAATGAACGATATGGAGAAAGTACTGATTTCAAACGAAGAGATTCAAGGTAAAGTGAAAGAACTCGCTACAACACTTAGCGAAGAATATAAAGAAGAGTTTCCACTCCTCGTCTGCGTGTTAAAAGGTGCGATGCCATTCATGTCAGACCTCGTCAAAGAAATGGACATCCATTTAGAAATGGATTTCATGGACGTGTCGACGTACCATGGCGGAACGTCATCGACGGGTGAAGTTAAAATTGAGAAAGATTTAAATACATCTGTAGAAGGACGCGACATCTTGATTGTAGAAGATATCATTGATAGTGGACTCACGCTCGGCTATCTCGTCGACCTGCTCAAGTACCGCAAAGCCAAATCGGTTAAAATCGTGACGCTTCTCGATAAACCGACGGGCCGCAAGAACGGATTGTCGGCAGATTATAGCGGTTTCGTTATTCCGCACGAGTTTGTTGTCGGCTATGGTCTCGATTACGAAGAGAAATATCGTAACCTTCCGTACGTCGGTGTGCTCAAGCCGAGCATTTACGGGGGCTAACGTTTTTCTTTTGAAAATGCGTCGTGTTAAGATAAAAGAAATACCCAAAGTATACACATATACTGAATGGGCGAGAACATCGTTTCTCGGAATAGGAGGCAGAGAATGAATCGTGCAGTGAAAAACACCTTAGTTTTCGGTGTGATTTTCCTAGCCTTGATCTTGTTCCTTCAATATTTACAAAACCCGAATAGCCAGAGCGAGACGCTTACGTATTCGAAGTTCTTGGAATATGTGGAAGAAGGTCGGATTGAAACGGCAACCGTACAAGAAATTCCGGGAGCCATCTCAATTACAGGAGATCTAACAGGAGACGAAGATCAGCGTTTTGAAACGAATATCCCGGCCAACGAGGCCGAATACGCCGAAGTGCTCTCGTCACTTCGCGCGGATACCGACATCCAAATCGAAGAAGCAGAGTCGAGTGGTAGCTGGTTCAGCATCGTATTCGCGATCTTACCGTTCATCATCATCTTCATCTTATTCTTCTTCTTGCTCAACCAAGCCCAAGGTGGCGGTGGTGGTGGTCGTGTGATGAACTTCGGGAAATCGAAGGCGAAATTATACGATCAAGAGAAGCGCCGTGTGACGTTTGAAGACGTTGCCGGAGCGGATGAAGAGAAGCAAGAGCTCATCGAAGTCGTTGAATTCTTGAAAGACCCACGTAAGTTCTCGAAACTCGGGGCACGGATTCCGAAAGGTGTCTTGCTTGTCGGTCCTCCGGGAACAGGTAAAACATTGCTCGCTCGTGCAGCTGCAGGAGAAGCCGGTGTACCGTTCTTCTCAATCTCAGGTTCTGACTTCGTCGAAATGTTCGTCGGTGTCGGGGCGTCACGTGTACGTGACTTGTTCGAGAATGCGAAAAAGAACGCACCGTGTATCATCTTTATCGATGAAATCGATGCGGTCGGACGTCAACGTGGCGCTGGCCTCGGTGGTGGACATGACGAGCGTGAACAAACGCTTAACCAACTTCTTGTCGAGATGGATGGATTCAGTGACAACGAAGGGATCATCATGATTGCCGCGACGAACCGTCCGGATATTCTTGACCCGGCCCTTCTTCGCCCAGGTCGATTTGACCGTCAAATCACGGTTGATCGTCCGGATGTTAAAGGCCGTGAAGCAGTCCTCAAAGTTCACGCCCGCAACAAGCCACTTGATTCGACAGTCGACTTGAAGTCGATTGCGCAGCGGACACCTGGATTCTCAGGTGCTGACCTTGAAAACTTATTGAACGAAGCGGCGCTCGTCGCAGCCCGGTCTGACCGTTCAGCGGTATCAGTCGTGGATGTCGAGGAAGCGATTGACCGCGTCATCGCCGGTCCTTCTAAGAAGAGCCGTGTCATCTCGGAGAAAGAACGACAAATCGTCGCCTATCATGAAGCGGGTCATACGATTATCGGGATTGAACTTGAGAATGCAGATGAAGTGCATAAAGTGACGATTGTTCCTCGCGGTAACGCAGGCGGCTATGTCGTCATGCTTCCAAAAGAAGATCGCTACTTCATGACGAAACCTGAGCTTGAAGATAAAATCGTCGGTCTCCTCGGGGGCCGTGTGGCGGAAGACGTCATCTTCGGTGAAGTGTCAACAGGAGCAAGCAATGATTTCCAACGTGCGACTGGTATCGCCCGGAAGATGGTCATGGATTACGGGATGAGCGACAAGCTCGGGCCGCTCCAACTTGGGTCGAACCATGGTGGACAAGTCTTCCTCGGCCGTGACTTCCAAACGGAACAGAATTACTCGGATGCGATTGCACAAGACATCGACCTCGAGATTCGTGATATCATCAACCGTTGTTACGCGAAAGCGAAACAAATCTTGACGGATCGTAGAGACGATCTCGAACTCGTCGCGAAGACGTTGCTCGAAGTCGAGACGCTCGATTCGAAACAGATTCGTCACTTGATTAAGACGCGCGAATATCTTCCGCACGAACCGGAAGAGCCGTCTGAACCATCGAAAGATGATGCAAACGACGAAGCGAAGAAAGATGAGGCGGCCGTCAAGCACGGACAAGTCATCGATCAGCCTGGAGTCGTTCAAGAAGCGAAGCCGGATGTTGTCCCTGAAGGCGATAAGCCGGAAGCGACACCGACGGAACGCCCGAACAACGAATCACGGTAAGTGTAAGAGACGAATGCCCTAAACAAGGCATTCGTCTTTTTTCGTGTTATAATTCGAGCGAACTGTAATTGACAACAAAGTGAGGAACGCTATCATGATTTTAGTGATTGATGTTGGGAATACAAATATTGTCCTTGGGATGTATGACGGCGAGACACTCGTCCATCATTGGCGCATCTCGACAGACCGCACGAAAACGACCGATGAATACGGCATGCTCGTGAAATCACTGTTCGATCATTCGAACGTCTCATTCGATCAGATTGACGGTGTGATTCTGTCTTCGGTCGTTCCGCCGGTCATCTTTCCGCTCGAGCAGATGTCGCAGCGCTACTTTAACGTCCGACCGATTGTCGTCGGACCCGGCGTAAAAACCGGTCTCGACATTCATGTTGATAATCCGCGTGAAGTCGGAGCGGACCGCATCGTCAACGCGGTTGCTGGAATTGCCAAGTATGATGGACCGCTCATCATCGTCGATTTCGGAACGGCGACGACGTACTGCTATATTGATGAGAACCGCCGTTATCACGGAGGCATCATTTCACCGGGGATCATGATTTCGGTCGAGGCGCTCTATCAACGGGCGGCCAAGCTGCCGCGCATCGAGCTCGCGACACCGCCTACGGTCGTTGGGAAAAATACAATTCAAGCGATGCAGTCCGGGACGTATTACGGCTATGTCGCACAAGTCGATGGCATTGTCGGTCGTATGAAGCGTGAAGTCGGAGAAGCGACCGTGATTGCCACGGGCGGTCTCGCGCGTTTGATTAGCGAGCATGCAGAGACGATTGATGTCGTCGATTCATTTTTGACGCTCGATGGGCTTCGTCTCATCTATGAGCGCAACCAGAAATAAACTTAAAGGAGTTACTCGATATGATTCAACCAGAACAACAAGCATTACTTGACCAAATGAAAGCCGATTACCTCGTCCGTGCCCTCGGGTTCAACGGGGAAGTCCGCGCGTTTGCCGTCCGGACGACAAAAACAATCTTTGAAACGCAACTCCGTCACCAGACGACACCGGTCGCTTCAGCAGCGCTCGGTCGCACGATGACGATCGGGACGATGATCGGTGCGATGCAAAAAGGCGCCGCTCGCGTGACGCTCAAAGTCGAAGGCGATGGACCGATTGGGAAAATCATCGTCGATGCCGATACGGCGGGTGACGTGCGCGGTTACGTGTCACATCCTCGTGTCGAAGGCGGCACGTTTGTGAATGATCACGGTTTGACAAAGTTGAAAGTCGGTGAAGCCGTCGGACGCGGGACGATCTCGGTCATTAAAGACCTCGGTTTGAAAGACTTTGTCGGCGGCTCGTCTGAGATTCAAACGGGTGAGATTAGCGAAGACTTCACGTACTACTTTGCGACGTCAGAACAAGTACCGTCAGTCGTCGGTGCGGGTGTGCTCGTCCTTCCAGAAGATGAATCGATTCTTGCGGCCGGTGGCATTATCGTTCAATTGATGCCGGATGCGTCAGAAGAGACGATTCAAGCGCTTGAACAGGCGCTCAAGACGTTCCCGCCAGTGTCGGTCCTCATCGGTGAAGAGAAAACACCGGAAGAAATGCTCCATATGCTCCTTGGCGACAGCCTCGACGTGTTGGATCAAAAACCGGTTCAATTTAATTGCACATGTGGCCGCGACCGTATGGAAAGCGCGATTATCGGGCTCGGTGCCGAAGAGATTCGTCACATGATTGAAGAGGATGGCGGCGCTGAAGCGGTTTGTCACTTCTGCGGCGAGAAATACCACTTCTCGGCGGAACAATTAGAAACGATGAAACAACAAGCACGTTGACCGCTTTACTCCAAATTGCATATTTTGAATCTGATAGGGTATGATTACAATATCGGAATAGTCGGAATTATGGAGGAGGAAATGAAATGCGTATCGTAGATTCAGTAACAGACTTGATTGGAAAGACACCGATTGTGAAGTTGAATGGATTGACTGGCGCTGAAGATGCCACGGTTTACTTGAAATTGGAGTATATGAACCCGGGCTCTAGCGTAAAAGACCGGATTGCGCTCGCTATGATTGAAGCGGCTGAACGAGAAGGGGTCTTGAAACCAGGAGATACGATTATCGAACCGACCAGTGGGAACACGGGAATCGGTCTCGCCATGGTCAGTGCGGCCAAAGGCTATAAAGCGATTTTGGTCATGCCGGAAACGATGAGCATGGAACGTCGCAATTTGCTTCGTGGCTACGGTGCCGAACTCATTTTGACGCCGGGTCCTGAAGGGATGGGCGGAGCGATTCGCCGTGCGACGGAAGAGGCTGAACAAAACGGTTATTTCCTCCCGCAGCAGTTTAACAATGAAGCTAACCCGAACGTGCACGAGATGACGACAGGACCTGAAATCGTCGACGCGTTCGATGCGTCAGGCCTTCAAGTCGATGCGTTCATCGCCGGCGTCGGGACAGGTGGAACAATCACGGGAGCGGGTAAAGTGTTGAAAGCCCACTATCCGAACGTTCAAATCCTAGCGGTCGAACCGGTCGATTCACCGGTCTTGTCGGGTGGTAAACCAGGCCCGCATAAAATCCAAGGGATCGGGGCCGGGTTCATCCCGTCGATTCTAGATACGGAGATTTATGAAGGTGTCCTTCAAATCACGACCGATCAGGCGTTCGAATACGCACGTCTTGCGGCCAAAACGAACGGCGTGCTCGGAGGCATCTCATCTGGGGCGGCGATCGCAGCGGCTGTCGATACGGCGAAACGTCTCGGCAAAGGGAAAAACGTGCTGGCAATCATCCCGTCAAACGGAGAACGCTACCTCAGCACACCGCTCTATCAATTCGATGAAGAATCAGATAGCGTACGCTCGTAAACAAACGGCAGTTACCGGGAGACAACTTCTTTCGGTAACTGCCTTTTCTTGTGTACAATTAAAGGCATGAATCAGTGGAACGGGGGAATGTGGCGTGAGACAAACAGCGTTCAAAACCATGAGTATGACAAAAGAGAAGATGTACGACACATATATGACATTGACGGAAGGGAAGAAGCATTATGCGTGGTTAGAGAGCGGACGCGTCGGCCGCTATACAATGGCCGGGATTGAACCGTTCGCTACGCTTCACGTGAAAGATGGGGTCGGAACGTTCGAGACATCAGAGGCGACGGAAACACTTTACGGTGACCCGCTCGACATCGTCGAAACAATCCGGACCCGGTACGCCACCGAGCGGCCAGCTGGCGCTCCCCCGTTTTTTGGCGGGATGATCGGCTATGTAAGCTATGACGTAGCCCGAACGCTCGAACGTTTACCGCGGCAAGCGGCAGACGATTTGGCGACACCGGACGTCTCGTTCTTGCTGTTCGATGAAGTAGCGGTCTTCGATGAAGAAGAATCACTTTTATATATGCTCGTTACGACGGACGATCAGTTAGAAGTGAAACTCGATCGCTTTGTCGCCCTCTGGCACACCGAGACGCACTATTCGTTCCCACAGGTCGCGAGCGGAACGCTCGAACGTTCACGTTCATTGTCACAAGAGAATTTCGTGACGGCGGTGCAAAAGATTCAAGACTACATCGTCGAGGGCGATGTGTTCCAAGTGAACTTGAGCGTCCGGCAGTCGGAACCGCTACTCGCACACCCGCGTCACATCTACGACACGCTCCGGAAAGTGAACCCTTCACCGTATATGGGTTATTTCGTTGACGATTCGCTCACGATGGTGTCGGCTTCGCCGGAACTGTTGCTCGAGAAACATGGCGCCGCCATCTCGACCCGCCCGATTGCTGGGACGAGACCACGAGGACGAGATGAGGCGGAAGATCTGGAACTGGCTCGGACGCTGCTCGATAATGAGAAAGAGCGGGCCGAACACGTCATGCTCGTCGACCTTGAACGAAACGACTTGGGCAAAGTCGCGGCTTACGGGACAGTGCATGTCGATGAGCTGATGGTCATCGAGAAGTACTCGCACGTCCAACATATCGTCTCGAACGTGCGCGGTTTGATGCGGGACGGCATATCGGGAGCCGAAGCACTCGGCGCGATGTTCCCGGGCGGCACCATCACCGGGGCACCGAAAATCCGGACGATGGAAATCATCGAGGAACTCGAACCGGTCCGACGCGGGATTTATACCGGCTCATACGGCTGGCTTAGTTGGGATGATGACCTCGTGTTCAACATCACGATTCGGACGATGGTCGTCAAGGACGGAATCGCCCATGTTCAGGCTGGTGCCGGGATTGTGATTGATTCGAATCCTGAAGCGGAGTACGCCGAATCACTTTCCAAGGCGAAAGCGCTATGGACGGCGAAAGAAAGGACGGAGACGACGGTATGATTTTACTCATCGATAACTATGACTCGTTCACATACAATTTAGTTCAATACTTTGGGGAGCTCGGTGAACAACTCGTCGTCCGTCGTAACGATGACATTACGATCGAGGAGATTGAAGCGCTCGCCCCAAGTTATCTCGTCATTTCGCCTGGTCCGTGTACACCTAACGAGGCAGGCGTCAGTATCGACGCGATTCAGGCGTTTGCCGGTCGCATCCCAATTCTTGGCGTCTGTCTCGGACATCAAGCGATTGCTCAAGCGTTCGGCGGAAAAGTCGTCCATGCCGAGCGGCTCATGCATGGCAAGACGTCAGCGATTCAACATGACGGAAACACGCTGTTTAACGGCATCCCGCAACAGACAATCGTGACACGCTACCATTCGCTCGCGGTCGAACGAGATGCGTTACCGTCGTGCTTGAAAGTCACGGCCGAGACGAGCCTGGGAGAGATTATGGCACTCCGGCATGAAACGTTACCGATTGAAGGGGTGCAGTTTCATCCGGAAGCGATTTTGACAGAACACGGCAAAGACATGATTCGTAATTTCGTCGAGGTGTATCGTCATGTGGCTTTGGCATAACGGCGAACTGCGGGGCAGCTCTGAAGTAACGATTCCGGTGGAAGATCACGGATTTTTATATGGGATGGGCCTGTTCGAGACGTTTCGAACGTTCAATGGCATCCCGTTCTTGTTTGATCTTCACTGGGAACGTCTCGAAAAGAGCTTAGCGGAACTGTGGATTGATTTACCGTATACGAAACAAGAGATGGAGCAGGCGATTCAAGACGTCGTTCGTCAAAACGGGACCCCGAACCTGTATGTGCGCTTGAACGTGTCCGCGGGGGTGGCCCCACTTGGACTCTACGACGGACGCTACACTCGTCCGAACGTGACACTGCTCGTCAAGCCGTTACCGGAATCGTTCCAGCCCACGGAAAAACGGCTGGAAGCCATCCCGTTTCCGAGAAGTCGGCCCGAAGCAGCATTCCGCTTAAAATCCCATCATTATATGAACAATATATTAGGGAAGCGCATGCTCGTTGATCGGGAGGCGGAAGGACTGTTCGCCGATGACTCAGGACATGTCGTAGAAGGGCTTGTCTCGAATATCTTCTGGGTCGAAGCTGACCAACTTTGGACGACGCCGCTCGCGACGGGACCTCTGGCTGGGGTCACGCGACGTTGGGTGATGGATACGTTTGATGTGAAGGAACGTGATGTGACGTTTGCTGAACTTACACAGGCAGACGAGATTTGGTTGACCAATTCGGTTCAACAGATTGCTCCGGTCACAGACTATGCCGGGAACAGTTATCCAGGAAAAGACGGGGCAAAATTTAAAGCATGTTGGTCTGTCTTGTTGCATGCGATTGAGAGGGAAGAAACGCGATGACAAAAATCATGGGAATTTTAAATGTGACACCGGATTCGTTTTCGGACGGAGGACGGTATACGGCGCTCGAACAGGCGGTCGCTCACGCCAAGCAACTCGTTCAAGACGGAGCGGACGCGATTGATATCGGCGGGGAATCGACACGGCCGGGAGCCCGGTTCGTCTCGGCGGAAGAAGAAATCGAGCGAGTCGTTCCTGTCATTCGTCAACTGAAGCAAGAGCTCGACGTGCTCATCTCGATCGATACGTACAAACCGGTGGTGGCAAAGGCAGCATTAGAAGCCGGGGCCGATATCATCAATGACGTCTGGGGCTCGAAGTGGGGCGATCAATCGATGGCACAAGTGGCACGGGCGTTTAACGTTCCCATCATCTTGATGCACAATCGCGACAATCGAAATTATGGCCATTTCATTGAGGAGGTCGTCGGTGACTTGTATGAATCGATTGAAATCGCTCAAGCGGCAGGTGTGCCGGATGAGATGATTTGGTTAGACCCGGGAATCGGCTTTGCGAAAGACTATGCGCAAAACATGGAGTTGATGAATCGACTCGATGTGATCACGAACCTCGGTTATCCGGTGTTACTCGGAACGTCGCGGAAATCATTTATCGGGCAAGCGCTTGATTTACCGACCGAAGAACGACTGGAAGGGACACTGGCGACGACGTGTCTAGGCATCATGAAAGGCTGTGCGTGGATTCGGGTCCATGACGTACGAGAGAATAAACGAGCGTCACTCATGATGGACGCGATGCTGGGAGGCGGACAAATTGGATAAGATGTTTGTGAATGGGATGCGTTTTTACGGCTATCACGGTGTGTTTGCAGAAGAGAATCGACTCGGTCAACGGTTTAACATCGATTTGATGTGTGAGTTGGATTTGGCGCCGGCTGGACAATCGGATGATTTATCAGACGGGGTCAGCTACGCCGGTCTCTATCAATTGACGGAAGACATCGTCGCCGGGGAGCCAGTCAATCTACTTGAGGCGCTAGGCGAGCGCATTACGACGGCTGTTTTGGCCCACAGCGACAAGATTCAAAGCGTCACCGTCAAAGTGATCAAGCCGGACCCGCCCATCCCGGGTCATTATGACTCAGTCGCAATTGAGATGACACGGAGACGGAACGTATGATGTACGTAGCGCTGGGCTCGAACATTGGGGAGCGTGCCAACTATCTGGCAGAAGCGATTCAAGCGATGGCGGTAAACGGTCTTCAGGTGACGAAAGAGTCATCCGTATATGAGACGGCACCGGTCGGATACACAGATCAGCCATCCTTCTATAATATGGTCGTCGAAGTCGAGCCGTCGCTTTCTGCGGAAGCAGCCTTGCTTCAACTCCAACAGATTGAACGGGACCTAGGGAGAGAACGACTATTCAAGAATGGACCGCGTACAATCGACCTTGACATCTTGGTCTATAACAGCGAAGATATACAATCGAAGCAGTTAAATGTTCCGCATCCACGGATGCATGAACGCGCTTTTGTCCTTGCCCCGTTCGCGGAGATTGCTCCGGCGGTTGAGGTAAAGGGAATGACGGTGCGGGCGTTGCTAGAAGCCCTTCCTGCGTCGGAACGACAAGATGTCGTCCGTCTCGGGCCGTTACAATCATTAGTCAGCTCGGTTTAACGTTAGCAAAGGAAGTGGAGAAGTGTCAGGGTTCAAAATTGGTAACATCGATATAAAGAACCGCGCCGTCCTTGCCCCGATGGCCGGAGTGACAAACCCTGCGTTTCGTTTGATCGCTAAAGAATTTGGCGCGGGACTCGTCTGTGCTGAAATGGTCAGCGATAAAGGGATTTTATTGGAGAACGCAAGAACGCTCCGGATGCTGTACGTCGATGAACGGGAAAAGCCGCTCAGCCTTCAAATTTTCGGCGGTTCGAAAGATACACTCGTCAGAGCGGCCCAGTACGTAGATCAAAACACGAATGCGGACATCATCGATATCAATATGGGTTGCCCGGTCCCAAAAGTCACGAAGTGTGAGGCGGGTGCCAAATGGTTGCTTGACCCGGACAAAGTTTACGAGATGGTGAACGCCGTCTCGAATGCGGTGGATAAGCCGGTCACGGTCAAAATGCGCCTCGGTTGGGACGAAGACCATATTTATATTCTCGACAATGTTCGGGCGGCTCAATCCGGAGGAGCGGCGGCGATTGCGATTCATGGTCGTACGCGGTCTCAACAATATGAAGGAACCGCAAACTGGGATTGGATTGGCGAAGCCAAGAAGATTGCGACGGTTCCGATTATCGGTAACGGCGATATCTCGACACCTCAAGAAGCAAAACATGCGATTGATCACTATGGTGTCGATGCCGTCATGATCGGGCGGGCAGCGCTTGGTAACCCATGGATGCTGTATCAAACGGTGCAGTATTTGGAGACGGGTGATCTTCCGCCAGAACCAGCGGCGCGTGAAAAAATCGACATCTGTATGTTGCACCTCGATCGCTTGATTGCCATCAAAGGAGAAGGGACGGCCGTTCGCGAGATGCGTCAACATGCGGCGTGGTACTTGAAAGGGTTGAAAGGCAGCGGCCCGGTTCGGAAGCAAATCAACGAAACGGAATCGCGAGATGCTTTTGGCATCGTGTTGTATCATTTTGTGGAACAGCTCGAGCGACAAATGCAAGAAGTGTGAACTAGTGAAAAAAATTGATTTGTGGTAAGCTTGTTTGGCGAAAAAGTGAACCACACAAGCAAACGGTTTAGGCTGTGCTGTTGGCCGTGAGGCTGACAGTTTTTTATTAGACATCCCCAATACGTATAGAGGAGTGAATGGAGTAGTGAGTCACGAGTTGGAAATGAATGACCAAATGCAGGTTCGGTTTGAAAAAATGACCGAGATGCGTGAACAAGGGCTTGACCCGTTCGGACGTCGGTTCGAACGTTCTGCCCACGCCGGTGAATTACATGAACAATATGAGGCAATTGAAAAAGAAGCCTTGGCCGAACAAGACGTCGAAGTGACGCTTGCCGGACGAATCATGACGAAACGTGGAAAAGGGAAAGTCTTCTTTGCCCACATCCAAGACGTCACAGGACAAATCCAAATCTACGTGCGTAAAAATGACGTAGGTGACGAACCGTTCGATTTATTCAAATCATCTGACCTTGGTGACATCGTCGGGGTGAAAGGGAAGCTGTTCAAGACGAACGTCGGCGAATTGTCGATTCATGTTGAAGAGTTCGAACTCTTAACAAAAGCACTTCGTCCGCTTCCTGATAAATATCATGGCTTAAAAGATGTTGAGCAACGCTACCGTCAACGTTATTTGGATTTAATTACGAATAACGATTCGCGTCAAACGTTTATTCTGCGTAGCCGGATCATCTCGGAAATTCGGAATTTCTTGAACCATCGCGGTTACTTGGAAGTCGAAACGCCGATGTTGCATACAATCGCAGGTGGAGCGGCGGCCCGTCCGTTCTTGACGCACCATAATGCACTTGATATGGAATTATATATGCGGATCGCCATCGA
>NZ_CM145756.1:92500-145000 GCF_055635335.1 Exiguobacterium sp. KKT215
AGACACCCTTGGGATACCACCCTTTGCGTATAGAGTCTCTAACTCGCAGCCGTGATCCGGCTGGAGGACCGTGTCAGGTGGGTAGTTTGACTGGGGCGGTCGCCTCCTAAACAGTAACGGAGGCGCCCAAAGGTTCCCTCAGAATGGTTGGAAATCATTCGAAGAGTGCAAAGGCAGAAGGGAGCTTGACTGCGAGACCTACAAGTCGAGCAGGGACGAAAGTCGGGCTTAGTGATCCGGTGGTTCCGCATGGAAGGGCCATCGCTCAACGGATAAAAGCTACCCTGGGGATAACAGGCTGATCTCCCCCAAGAGTCCACATCGACGGGGAGGTTTGGCACCTCGATGTCGGCTCATCGCATCCTGGGGCTGGAGTAGGTCCCAAGGGTTGGGCTGTTCGCCCATTAAAGCGGTACGCGAGCTGGGTTCAGAACGTCGTGAGACAGTTCGGTCCCTATCCGTCGTGGGCGCAGGAAATTTGAGGAGAGCTGTCCTTAGTACGAGAGGACCGGGATGGACGCACCGCTGGTGTACCAGTTGTTCCGCCAGGAGCATCGCTGGGTAGCTACGTGCGGACGGGATAAGTGCTGAAAGCATCTAAGCATGAAGCCCCCTCCGAGATGAGATTTCCCTTTGAGCAATCAAGAAAGACCCCTCAGAGACGATGAGGTAGATAGGTCATGGGTGGAAGCACGGCGACGTGTGGAGCTGAATGATACTAATCGGTCGAGGCTTTGATCTAGTCTAATGGTTTGTGTGAATTGATGAGTCTTCAGTTTTGAGAGAACAATCTCTCTATGTCTGGTGGCGATAGCGAAGCGGCCACACCCGTTCCCATGCCGAACACGGAAGTTAAGCGCTTCAGCGCCGAAAGTAGTTGGGGGTCTCCCCCTGTGAGGATAGGACGTTGCCAGGCCAACGCGAAAGACGATCGAGCATCCGCTCGGTCGTCTTTTTTCTGTTTAAAGCGGTGTCGCAGTTGCGACATCGCTTTTCGTTTGCCTTTTTTTGAATCAATGATAGAATATAGTCAAAAGTCAAAGATGGTCAGAGGGTGGTGGAGATGAGAAACATATCGGATGTAATCGAACAGTATTTAAAACAAGTGCTGAAGGAGAGCCAGGCCGAAGCAATCGAGATTAAACGGCAAGATATTGCCAAGCGTTTCGAATGTGTTCCGTCTCAAATCAACTACGTCATTAATACGCGCTTTACGGTCGAGAAGGGCTATCTTGTCGAAAGTAAGCGTGGGGGCGGGGGATATATTCGCATTCGCCGCGTAATTTTACATGAAAAGCAAGACGTGTTGGTCAGCTTGATGGATATTTTACAAGACCATCCTCGTCTTTCCGAACAGCTTGTCGAGAACATCTTGATTCGCTTATTTGAAGAAGGGATGTTGAGTGAGCGGGAAGTGCGCTTGTTGTATCATTTATTGTCTGATGAAGCGCTTGGGTTACACGCTGACGATCGTCACTTGATTCGAAGACAACAGTTACTCGCATTAATGAAGTTACTTAGTTACCATTGACCGACGGAGGCATAAAGAGATGTTATGCGAACGATGCAAACGGCGACCTGCCATCAATGAGATCCAAGTAGTCGAGAACGGGATACCGGTGACGAGACGACTATGTCGTCAATGTACAGTTGAACTGATGGCAGGTTACGTACCAGCTGTGAAACGGTGCCCGGGCTGTCAATTGACACAAACTGAATTAGCTCATCTTCGAAAAGCGGGCTGTACCACTTGTTATACCGTCTTTCGCGAAGAATTGATTAAAATCACACGTCAGTATCAACAAGGCCATGATGAACATGTAGGTTCGATGCCAGATGCGTTACGGACTCCCGACGAGCGAATCGAAGAGCGACTTGCAAAGTTAGCAGGGGAGTTGGAACGAGCCGTCGAACAAGAAGATTATGAACGCGCAGCCAGGCTGAAAAAAGAGATCAATCAATTGAAAGGGCGAGGTGAGGCGTGATGGAGTCTTATCTTAAACATCCACTTGGTCCTAAAATGAGAGAGCGAGCCAAGTTAGATGATTTGGTCATCTCGACTCGCATTCGTCTAGCGCGCAATTTAAAAGACACCGTCTTTTCTCCTGTATTATCGGAGGAAGGACAGCAACAACTTTGTGAACGGATTGAAGCGTCACTTGGAGGATTGCAAGGTTTTGAGTATTTGCATATGGGTGCTTATGATCAGGTGACCCGACAAGCGCTCGTTGAAAAGCATTTGATTAGCCCTACGATTGCCGCGAAAGAACAAAGTGCCGTCTTTTTAAGTGATGATGAGACGATCAGCGTACTCATCAATGAAGAAGACCATTTACGAATTCAAACTCTACTCCCAGGTTATCAAGTAGAAGAGGCTTTCGAACTGGCAAGACGTGTCGATGCTCTCTGTGGGGAGTCCCTTCCTTACGCATTTGATGAACAGCTAGGTTATTTGACAACATGTCCGAGTAATATCGGGACGGGTTTACGAGCCTCGGTGATGCTTCATCTGCCAGGATTGACGTTGACCGGACGGATAACTCCTATTCTAAAAGAACTTCGGAAGCTCGGATATACGATTCGGGGACGTTACGGGGAAGGCAGTGATGCGGCGGGGCGACTGTTCCAATTATCGAACCAACGCACGTTAGGGAGCCATGAAACCCAACTGTTAACCGACTTCATGGAGATTACGGAACAAGTCATTCAGGCAGAGCGACAAGCCCGCGAAGAGTTATTGGCTCGCAACCAGGACGAGTTAGAAGATCAGTTTTATCGCTCGTATGGGATTTTACGCTATGCAAAACTGCTATCGTCAACAGAAGCTGTCGAACGCCTATCCGATCTTCACTTGGCGAGTGACCTGGGTATTTTATCGGATTGGAGTCCACCTCAGTTTCACGAATTGATTGTAAAGCTTCAATCAGGTTTCCTACAAAAGCATTTCGGGAAAACATTATCTACGAAAGAACGAGATCGCGAACGTGCGACGCTCGTTCGTCGAACGTTAGATCATGGGTTAGTTTGATCCAACTTTAAGGAGGTTTTGTCAATGATGTTTGGTCGATTTACAGAACGAGCTCAGCGCGTATTAGCTTTAGCACAAGAGGAAGCAGTACGGCTTGGCCATCATAATATCGGTACGGAGCACATTTTACTCGGACTTGTTCGCGAGGGAGAAGGGATTGCCGCTAAGGCACTGTTCGCTCTCGGACTTACGTCTGAAAAGATTCAGCAAGAAGTGGAGGCACTCATCGGACGAGGTTCAGAAAACGGATCGACGATTCACTATACGCCACGTGCGAAAAAAGTGATTGAGCTATCGATGGATGAAGCACGGAAACTTGGTCACTCTTATGTCGGGACTGAACACATTCTCCTCGGCGTCATTCGTGAAGGAGAAGGGGTGGCAGCCCGAGTCTTGAACAACCTTGGGATCAGCTTGACGAAGGCGCGTCAGCAAGTGCTCCAGCTCTTAGGAAACACTGAGTCGTCAGCTAATGCATCACAACCAGGTACAAGTGCTGCTACACCGACGCTTGACGGCTTAGCTCGTGACTTGACACAGCAAGCGCGAGAATCCCGTCTTGATCCGGTCATCGGTCGCTCAGGCGAAATTCAACGTGTCATCGAAGTGTTATCACGCCGGACGAAAAACAACCCGGTCCTCATCGGGGAACCAGGGGTCGGGAAGACGGCAGTCGTCGAAGGACTCGCCCAACAGATCATCAACAATGAAGTACCGGAAACACTTCGGAATAAGCGCGTCATGGTGCTCGATATGGGTACACTCGTCGCTGGAACGAAGTACCGCGGTGAATTTGAAGATCGTTTGAAAAAAGTGATGGATGAGATTCGCCAAGCTGGGAACGTCATTCTTTTCATTGACGAGTTGCATACGTTAATTGGTGCTGGGGGTGCAGAAGGCGCCATCGATGCATCGAATATCTTGAAACCGTCACTCGCACGTGGCGAACTTCAATGTATCGGTGCGACGACACTCGATGAGTATCGTAAATATATCGAAAAGGATGCCGCGCTCGAACGTCGCTTCCAACCAATTCAAGTCAATGAACCGACGACGGATGAGGCAGAACAAATTCTCTTCGGGTTACGTGACCGTTACGAAGCGCACCATCGCGTCACAATCACAGATGAAGCGATTCATGAGGCCGTTGTTCTCTCGGACCGCTACATCTCGGACCGCTTCCTTCCAGATAAAGCGATCGACCTCGTCGATGAGGCTGCTTCGAAAGTAAGACTTCGCTCATTCACGGCACCGCCGAACTTGAAAGAACTCGAGGCTCGTCTTGAGTCGATTCGCAAAGAAAAAGATTCGGCTGTACAGAGTCAAGAGTTCGAGAAGGCTGCCTCACTACGCGATACCGAACAGAAACTTCGAGATGAACTCGAACAGCTCAAATCGGAATGGCAGAATAAGCAAGGGAACGAAAAACTCGAAGTAACGAAAGAAGACATCGCGCAAGTCGTCGCCAACTGGACAGGAGTACCTGTGACGAAGATTGCTGAAGAAGAGACAGACCGTCTCCTCAAACTCGAATCAATTCTCCACGGCCGAGTCATCGGTCAAGATGAAGCCGTTAAATCGATTTCGCGGGCGATTCGCCGAGCACGTGCTGGATTGAAAGATCCGAAACGTCCGATTGGTTCGTTCGTCTTCCTCGGACCAACTGGTGTCGGGAAAACCGAGCTGGCTCGTGCTGTAGCTGAAGCGTTGTTCGGTGACGAAGACGCCATCATCCGAATCGACATGTCGGAGTACATGGAGAAACACGCGACGAGTCGTCTCGTTGGATCGCCTCCAGGTTACGTCGGTTATGAAGAGGGCGGTCAATTGACAGAGAAAGTTCGCCGCAAACCATATTCGGTCATCTTGCTTGATGAGATTGAAAAGGCTCACCCTGAAGTGTTCAACATCTTGCTCCAAGTGCTCGATGACGGTCGCTTGACCGACTCGAAAGGGCGTACGGTCGACTTCCGGAACACGGTCATCATCATGACGTCAAACGTCGGTGCGGCAGCGCTCAAACGGAACAAGTACGTCGGGTTCACGGTTGAAGATGACGTGAAGCGTGAATATACGGAAATGAAAGATAAAGTTATGGAAGAGTTGAAGAAGGCGTTCCGTCCTGAGTTCTTGAACCGGATTGACGAAATCACCGTCTTCCACTCGCTCCAAAAAGAACACATCCAAGAAATCGTCAAACTTATGGCCGAGACACTTACAAAACGTCTCGGGGAACAAGGGATTGATTTCAGCTTGACGGAATCGGCGCTCGAGAAAATCGCCGAAGTCGGGTACGATCCGGAATACGGGGCTCGTCCACTCCGCCGTGCGCTCCAGCGTGAGGTTGAGGACCGACTCTCAGAAGCGATGCTCAGTGGCAGCATCACAAAAGGCAGCAAAGTGGCGCTCGATGTACAAGATGGCGAATTCGTCGTCCGTAATGAAGGTGTCGTTCAGTAACTACAAGGCTCCCTCTCTCGTGTGAGGGGGCTTTTTTAGACGGAAAGGAACATCATGGCAAAAATTAAAACGAAGTACGTATGTCAGTCATGCGGATACGAATCCGCAAAATGGATGGGACGTTGCCCAGGTTGTAACGAGTGGAATACGCTCGTCGAAGAATTTGTCGAAGAGAAAAAGGCGAAGCGGGGGGCCGCATTCGTCCATAGCTCCTCGAGACAGTTGAAGCCAGAACGTCTGTCGGACGTCGTATCGCAAGAAGAGACGCGCGTCCATACGAATAGTCAAGAGTTTGACCGTGTGCTTGGGGGCGGGATTGTCCCGGGCTCGCTCGTCCTCGTCGGTGGGGACCCGGGAATCGGGAAGTCGACGATTCTGCTTCAAGTGAGTGCCCATTTGGCACATAGTGGACGGAAAGTGCTCTATATTTCCGGGGAAGAATCGCTCAAACAGACGAAACTCCGAGCCGAACGGCTCGGTCTGCCGACTGAAGACTTATATGTCCTCGCAGAGACGGACATGTTGATGATTGAACGAGTCATCGATGAAGAAGAACCGGGGTTCGTCATCATCGACTCGATTCAAACCGTTTATATGGATGAAATTCAATCAGCGCCAGGTAGTGTCGCTCAAGTCCGAGAATGTACAGCGGCGCTCATGAAAATCGCTAAAACGCGAGGAGTGGCCGTCTTTATCGTCGGTCACGTGACGAAACAAGGTTCGATTGCCGGTCCTCGTCTGCTCGAGCACATGGTGGATGCGGTCCTTTACTTCGAAGGGGAGCGTCACCATACATTCCGAATTTTACGGGCCGTCAAAAATCGGTTCGGTTCGACGAACGAGATTGGCATCTTTGAAATGAAAGAAGGCGGGCTCGAAGAAGTGCTCAATCCGTCTGAAATCTTCCTGGAAGAACGAACTGCTGGCGTCTCGGGCTCCACCGTCGTCGCATCGATGGAAGGGACGCGGACCGTGCTCGTCGAGTTACAGGCGCTCATCTCGCCGACCTCGTTCGGGAACCCGCGCCGGATGGCGACCGGGATTGACCAGAACCGGGTCGCCCTTCTCATGGCTGTGCTCGAGAAGCGTTCGGGTCTCTTGCTCCAAACGCAAGACGCTTATTTGAAGGCGGCCGGGGGCGTTAAATTGGACGAACCGGCCATCGACTTGGCCATTTGTATTTCGATCGCATCAAGCTTCCGGGACCGTCCGACCCGTCCGACGGATGTATGTATCGGCGAAGTCGGATTGACCGGTGAGGTACGGCGGGTGTCACGGATTGAGCAACGTGTCGCTGAAGCGGCCAAGCTTGGTTTCACCCGGGCCATCATTCCGAAAAACAACCTCGGGGGCTGGACAGCCCCGCCTGGTATCGATGTCGTCGGTGTCAGTACTGTCGATGAAGCGCTCCAACTCGCTATCCCGTTCTGACGGGGCGCTTCCGGCAGTTTTTAACGCTTTGTAACGAACGCTTTCAAAAGAACCGTGTTACAATGAAAGTGTTAATTTCTTGAAATTTTAATTCATAATGAAGGAGGTGGAATGAGTGAAGATTGCTGTACGAATCGGATTTATATTGATCGGACTCGTCGTCGGTTGGTTTGGAATTATCGAAGCGATGTTGCTATTAGGCGACCTTGGTGTGAGTGTACCGGCTTGGTTGACGATTCCTTACGTTGCTAGTTTGATTGGTGGACTTATCTTCTTCATTCTTAGTTTGTTCTTGACCGATGGGGTCGTTAAATTTATCCGTTTTATCGAAGAACGGCTTGTCCGTTTGCCGGTCGGCGATATTTTGTTTGGCTCGATCGGATTGATTATTGGTTTGTTGATCGCCTTTTTGATCAGCGTCTCGTTAGAAGTGACGAATATCTTCTTGCTCAGCAAGATTGTGCCGATTTTTGTGACCGCTCTGTTCGGTTACTTCGGCTTTGCCGTCGGTTACCGGAAGCGGAATGAATGGATTAAACTGTTCGTCAAAAGTGAACGAGAGAAGCCGGCCGCGGAACCATTGCGCCGCTCTAACGATAAAATTTTGGATACGAGCGTCATCATCGATGGTCGAATCGCTGATATCTCGAAGACCGGTTTCATCGAAGGGACACTCATCGTGCCGCAGTTCGTCATCGGTGAGCTTCAATATATTGCGGACTCGTCGGATACGCTGAAGCGTAACCGGGGCCGTCGCGGTCTTGATATTTTAAAAGAGTTACAAGACAACGATCGGATCGAAGTGGAAATCTATGATGGGGATTTTGAAGACGTCGCCGAAGTGGATATCAAATTGATCAAGTTGGCCGAATTGAAAAAAGGCATCGTCGTCACGAACGACTACAACTTGAACAAAGTGTGTGAAGTTCGGAACGTCCCAGTATTGAACATTAACGATTTGGCCAACTCGGTCAAACAGATCGTCATTCCAGGAGAAGAGATGGTCGTGACGGTCATTAAAGAAGGAAAAGAACAAAATCAAGGTGTCGCCTATCTCGAAGATGGCACGATGGTCGTCGTTGAAGGTGGGCGCAAGCTGATCTCGAAGACGTTACCCGTTGTCGTCACGAGCGTGCTTCAGACGTCGGCTGGCCGCATGATTTTTGCTCGTCCTGAATAAATAAGTGGAAAAAGAGACGCATCGGCGCTCTCTTTTTTCGCGAAAAGGGGTGAATGGAATGGTACGCTATACGGTTGTCATTCCGGCCGCAGGAAAAGGAAAGCGGATGGGAGCCGATGAGAATAAGTTGATGCTGACGCTGCAAGGAAAACCGATTATCGTCTGGACCGTGTCAGCGTTCGCGAGAGATGCATGGTGCGCGCGCATCGTGCTCGCGGTGCGTCCTGAGGAGCAAGCGTGGTTCGAGCAGCAGTTGCGTCATGTCCAAACCCCGATTACATATGTGACGGGTGGGGAAGAACGACAACAGAGCGTTCGAGCCGGATTGCAAGTCGTCAATCCCGAAGATGTCGTCTTGATTCATGACGGGGCACGGCCATTTGTGCGCCTTGACCAACTTCATGCCATCGCCGAAGCGGCCAAGACGGCAGGGGCGATTCTCGCTGTTCCGGTCAAAGATACGGTGAAACAAGTGACGGACGGACACATCACGCAGACGGTGCCGCGTGAGGCACTATGGTTGGCGCAGACGCCCCAAGCGTTTCCGGCAGGCGCCATTCAAGCCGCCCATGAGCGGGCAGAAGCTGCTCGTTTTATCGGGACGGATGATGCCAGTCTATTCGAATGGACCGGGCAACGGGTGATGATTATCCCGGGGGATTACCACAACATTAAAATGACGACCCCGGAAGATTTATTATTTGGTGAAGCGATTTTAACGAAGGAGGACTATCGATGAGAATCGGACAAGGATTTGATGTACATGCGTTCGCCGAAGGGCGTCCGCTCATTTTAGGGGGAATCGAGATTCCACACGACCGCGGCCTGCTTGGCCACTCGGATGCGGACGTCTTGTTGCATACGATTGCCGATGCAGCGCTCGGAGCGATTGCGGCGGGGGATATCGGCAAGCATTTCCCGGATACGGACCCGGAATTTAAGGACGCGGACTCGAAAGTGTTGTTGCAGCACGTCTGGCAACTCGTCAAAGCGGAAGGCTATGTGCTCGGCAACGTCGATGCGACAGTGATGGCGGAGCGGCCAAAGCTTCGCACGTACATCGACGATATGCGAGCGGTCATCGCCGAGTTGCTCGAGGCAGACATCAGCCAAGTGAACGTCAAAGCGACGACGACTGAAAAGCTAGGCTTCACCGGACGTGAAGAAGGAATTGCCGCCCAGGCGGTCATCCTGCTCAACCGCGCTTGACAAAAGTGGTATACTATTTGGGCAGAAGAGAAGAAAGGTGGAAATATTATGAGTGAAGTGCGCGTACGCTATGCGCCGAGTCCGACGGGTCACCTTCATATTGGGAACGCCCGGACCGCGCTATTTAACTATTTGTATGCTCGCCATGCCGGCGGGAAGATGATTCTCCGAATCGAGGACACGGACCAAAAGCGGAACGTGGAAAACGGTGTCGAGAGTCAGATGAAGTATTTGGAATGGCTCGGAATCGATTGGGATGAAGGTCCAGGTCGCGGCGGCGATCATGGTCCTTACTTCCAAATGGAACGACTCGACCTTTACAATAAATACGTGAACGAGTTGATGGACAACGGACTCGCCTATAAATGCTATATGACGTCTGAAGAACTCGAGGCGGAGCGTGAGGCTCAAATCGCACGCGGCGAGGCACCGCGGTATTCGGGTGCACATCGTAACTTGAGCGACGAAGAGCAAGCTGCGTTCGAAGCCGAAGGACGTAAACCGTCGATTCGGATTCGTGTACCAGAGTCGGTCACATACAAGTGGACCGATGTCGTCAAAGGCGACGTCTCGTTCGAGTCGAAAGACTTCGGCGACTGGGTCATCGTCAAACAGGACGGCATCCCGACGTACAACTTCGCTGTCGTCGTCGACGATCACTTGATGAAAATCAGCCACGTCTTGCGCGGGGATGATCATATCGCCAACACACCGAAACAGATGATGGTCTATGACGCACTCGGTTGGGACTATCCGGCGTTTGGTCATATGACATTGATTTATAACGAGAACCATAAGAAGTTATCGAAGCGTGATGAGTCGATCATTCAGTTTATCGAGCAGTACGCTGATCTCGGATACCTTCCAGGGGCACTCTTTAACTTCATCTCGCTCCTCGGTTGGTCGCCGGTCGGAGAAGAGGAGATCTTCACGAAAGAAGCGTTCATCGAGATGTTTGATGCGGGTCGTTTGTCGAAGAGCCCGGCCGTCTTTGACCAACAGAAGCTTGCTTGGATCAACAGCGTCTATATGAAACAGGCTTCGCTTGACGAAGTGGTGGCACTCAGTTTACCATTCTTACAAGAAGCAGGACGTTTACCGAACGCCTTGTCGATGGAACAAGCCGATTGGGCGACAGCGTTGATCGCCCTCTATAAAGAACAAATGACACACGGTGCTGAAATCGTGACGTTGACGGACCTGTTCTTTAAAGACGAGGTCGAATACGACGAAGAGGCCAATGCGGTCCTCGCTGGAGAAACGGTACCGGCTGTCCTCGCCGAATTCAAGGCTCAACTTGAAGCAATCGAAGACTTCACACCGGAAGCCGTCAAAGCAGCGACGAAAGCGACACAAAAGGCGACTGGCCAAAAAGGAAAGAACTTGTTCATGCCGATCCGGGTCGCGACGACCGGGCAGACGCACGGACCAGAGCTTCCGAACGCCATTTCACTAATTGGCAAAGAGCGTGTCTTGGCACGTCTCACAACATTATTAGCTTAAAGGCAACGATGAGGAAAGTAAGCGGTATGACACTTAACAGAGACTAGAACCTAGGCTGGAAGTTCTAGAAGCGTCCCCCGTCGAAGTGCACCTCGGAGCCGTTCCGGCGATACGTAGTCGGGACCGCGACTCGGCGTTAACGAGACATGAGAGGGGAACTTTCCCAAACAGAGTGGAACCGCGCTTACGGCGTCTCTGTGCCTTGGCACAGGGGCGTCTTTGTTTTTGATATGGAAAAGGAGAACAATTATGGGATTTTGGAAAAGTGTGAGCGCCGATATACGAAACGTGCTCGAACTCGACCCGGCCGCAAGATCAAAAATAGAGGTCGTCTTGACCTATCCAGGGTTACACGCCCTGTGGGCACATCGAATCGCGCACGGTCTATGGACGCGCAAAGTCAAGTTAATGGCGAAGTTAATCGCGCAGACGAGCCGTTGGTTGACGGGAATTGAGATTCATCCCGGTGCGGTCATCGGTGAACGTCTCTTTATCGATCACGGGTTTGGCATCGTCATTGGTGAGACGGCGATTATCGGTAACAATGTAACGATTTATCAGGGCGTGACGCTCGGCGGAACGGGAAAAGAGAAAGGGAAACGTCACCCGACGATCGGGAATGATGTCCTCATCTCTGCCGGGGCGAAAGTGCTCGGCAATATCACGATTGGCGATTGCGTCAAAATCGGGGCGAGTTCTGTCGTTTTAAAAGACGTCCCATCCGACTCGACGGTCGTCGGGATTCCAGGCCGGGTCGTCATCCGGAACGGCGAACGGGTTAAGCAGCATGATCTCGATCACCGCTTCCCCGACCCGGACCGCGAGTGCCAAGAGCGGCTGGAACGTGCCGTCGCTCAGCTAGAAGACAAACTTGCTTCATTAGAGAAACGGATGGAGGAGAATACACATGATTCAGTTTTACAACAGCCTCACGAATAAAAAAGAGCCGTTTGTACCAATCGTACCTGGGAAAGTGTCGATGTATGTATGTGGACCGACCGTTTACAATTACATTCACGTCGGCAATGCTCGTCCAGCGATTGCCTTTGATACGGTCCGCCGCTACTTGACGTATCGAGGCTATGACGTCAAATACGTCCTCAACTTTACAGATGTCGACGATAAAATCATTCGGACCGCCAATGAGCTCGGAGAAGACGTCGGTACGTTGACGAATCGGTATATCGACGCGTATTTGGCAGATACGGGTGCCTTGAACGTATTGCCGGCGGACGTCCATCCACGTGTCACGGACACGATGGAAGAGATTATCACATTCATCCGCGAACTCGAGACGCAAGACTTTGCGTATGAAGCAGGCGGGGACGTCTATTTCCGGACGCGTAAGTTTGAGACGTATGGAAAATTGAGCCAGCAGTCGATTGAAGATTTGCGCGCGGGATCACGTGTCGACGTCGGGGAAAAGAAAGAAGACCCGCTCGATTTCGTCTTGTGGAAAGCCGCGAAACCAGGTGAGCCGGCATGGGAGAGTCCATGGGGACAAGGTCGTCCAGGCTGGCACATCGAGTGTTCAGCGATGGCGAAAAAACACCTTGGCACGACGATCGACATTCACGCCGGGGGCCATGACTTGAAGTTCCCGCACCACGAGAACGAGATTGCCCAATCGGAGGCGTGCAACCATACGAAGTTCGCCAACTATTGGCTGCATAACGGATTCATCAATATCGAGAACGAGAAGATGTCCAAATCGCTCGGCAACTTCCTACTCGTCCATGAGGCGTTGAAAGAAGTCGATGCGATGGTGCTCCGCTTCTTCATGTTGTCGGTCCATTATCGCCATCCGATCAACTACAGTCGTGAGTTGATTGAACAAGCGGCGAACGGATGGGATCGCATCAAGGAAGCATACCAAAACGTCGCGTACCGCCTGTCGGTCACAGCTGGTCTTGAAGAACCGAGTGAAGCGATGGAACGCAAGCTCGCGACAATTAAAACCACGTTCATCGAAGCGATGGATGATGATATTAATACGGCGAACGCGGTGACGGTCTTATTCGACTTGGCGCGTGAAGCCAATATCTACGCAAAGGCGGACCACGTCTCGAAAACGACGTTGGAACACGTGATCGCTCTGTTCGAAGAGTTGACGGGCGTGCTCGGTTTAACGATTGCGAACGAAGTGGAACTGCTTGACGCGGAAATCGATCAATTGATTCAAGAGCGGAACACGGCCCGGGCGGAGCGAAACTTCGCGCGTGCCGATGAGATTCGTGACCTCTTGAAAGACCAGAACATTCAACTCGAAGATACGGCCCAAGGGGTGCGGTGGAAGCGGTTATGAAGCAACAGGCTCCTCAACTGAACGCTCTCGCCCTCGCCTATATGGGGGACGCCGTCTATGAGATGGCGGTACGCAAACGACTGCTCGGACAAGGGATGACGAAGCCGAACGATCTTCACCGCGGCGCCATCCGCTACGTAAATGCGGGCGCCCAGGCTGGGGTCGTGACCCACTGGCTCGAGACAGGCGTCTTGAGCGAAGATGAAACGGCCATCGTCCGCCGCGGGAAGAACGCGAAATCTGGTTCAATCCCAAAGCGGACAGATGTTCATACGTATCGCTACTCGACCGCGTTCGAAGCATTGATTGGTTACACATATCTAATGGAAAGAAGGGATCGTCTTGAAGAACTCATCGAACAAGCGTTCACATGGCTCGAAACCGAGTCATTCGAAACGACATGACGGAGCAAGGGAGCAACGCTCATTCGATCGTCCACGCGGCGAACGGAATGACCGCCCACGTGGTGAACGGAACGACCGTCCGCAACGTCAGAAACTAGAACGTCCGGACTACCAAGAAGTCGATGTGATGGAAGAAGGAATCGATTTTTTATACGGGCGCAACCCGGTCATGGAAGCACTCCGGAGCGGACGTGACATGAACAAGGTCTTCATCATGGAAGGCCAACAGAAAGGGCCACTCGCCCAAATCATCGGGATGGCTAACGAGGCGTCGGTCCAAATCTCATTCGTCCCGAAGACGAAACTCGAGAAGATGGCCGGCAGTGAACATCACCAAGGCGTTGTCGCCGCGGTCGCCGCTTACGAATATAAGTCGGTTGAAGACATGTTCGCACTCGCTGAGTCGAAAGGTGAAACGCCGCTCTTCATCTTGCTCGATGAGCTCGAAGACCCGCACAACCTCGGTTCGATTCTTCGGACGGCGGATGCGGTCGGAGCCCACGGAATCATCATTCCGAAGCGCCGCTCGGTTGGATTGACGCAGACGGTGGCGAAAGCCTCGACGGGTGCGATTGAGTATATCCCGGTCGCACGCGTCACGAACTTGACGCGGACGCTTGAAGAGTTGAAAGAGAAAGGACTATGGGTCGTCGGGACGGACGCGAGCGAGAGCCAAGATTATCGCCGCCTCGATGGGAACATGCCGCTCGTCGTTGTCATCGGTAGTGAGGGCAAAGGGATGAGCCGCCTCGTGCGGGAGTCGTGTGACTTCCTCGTCCATATGCCGATGGTTGGTCATGTCACATCGCTGAACGCCTCGGTCGCGGCCGCGCTTCTATTGTATGAAGTGCACCGCTCACGTAACCCATTGTCATGAGTATCAAGAAACGGGAACTGCTCCTCGTGGATGGGTATAACATCATTGGCGCTTGGCCACACCTTCGCAAACTGCGCGACATCGATTTTGAGAAGGCACGTACCGACTTGATTGAAGCGATGGCCGAGTATCAGGCGGTCACAGGTCGTGAAGTGACGATTGTCTTCGATGCGCATATGCGTTATGGACGAGAGTCGAAAGCGAAACAGAGTCGGATCGCGGTCATCTACACGAAAGAGAACGAGACCGCGGACGAATGGATTGAGCGGCGGGCCCATGAACTCGTCGATGATCGTCTCGTCACGTTATTCGTCGCGACGAACGATTTCACCGAGCAATGGGTCATCTTCGGTCAAGGCGCCCTCCGCGTGCCCGCGGCCGAACTGCTCAAAGATTGGAAACAAGCGCAGCAGTTAATCGACCAAGAGCGGTCGGCGCTTGAGCAGGACCGATCCAACCGAAAAACAATCGACCTCACGCCAGATGTGTGGGCCCGATTGGAAGAAATTCGTCGTCGTAAATGAAGCGGTGACGAAACTCACGGACGAGTTCATGAAATGGACTCGTCTTTGTTTTTAATTTGACATTTTTTTGGAAAGAAATGTTGTATACTATTACATGTATGAGTTACACGAATTGTAATTGACGGAATTTTTAGAATTTTATTTGACGGTCGTTTTAAACGGCGCCTATAATGAGAGCACAAACTTACATAAGTTCATCAATCGCCGGGGGGTAGGAAACATGAACGGATGGCCATACGAGCAGTTTGAAAACATGTCCGACGAAGAGCTCGTCTTTCTTGCGCGTAACGAAGGGGATAGCGACGCTCTTGAGTTTTTGATTGAACGTTACCGATATTTCGTTCGGGCGAAGGCACGGTCTTATTTTTTAATCGGTGCCGACCATGAGGATATCGTCCAAGAAGGGATGATCGGTCTGTATAAAGGGGTTCGGGACTATCGGGACGAACGGCTCGCTTCGTTCAAAAGTTTTGCTGAGATGTGCATCACGCGTCAAATGATCACCGCCATTAAAACGGCGACGCGTCAAAAACATATTCCGCTCAACTCTTACGTCTCGCTCGATAAGCCGATTTTTGACGACGAGTCGGACCGGACGCTTCTTGATGTGATTTTGCCGCCGCATCCGACAGACCCGCAAGATTTGCTCGTCACGCGTGAAGAGCAACTGTTCATGGAAGAAAAGATGGAAGAGCTCCTGAGTGACTTGGAACGAAAAGTGTTACGTCTTTATTTGGACGGCCGTTCGTATCAAGAAATCTCAGACGACCTCGACCGTCACGTGAAGTCGATTGATAACGCGCTACAGCGCGTGAAGAAAAAGTTTGAGCGGCATGTCGACGTCAAAACGCTGACGAGCTAACCGATATTGACCGCAAGCCTCCTATGTGATACTTTTAAGGCAGCGCCTTGTCCGTAGACGCCATTTACAGGAGGCGTTTTTTTTTTCGCTCTTTTTTAGTGGGAGAGCTGTCGAAAGGGGCGCTTATGAATGGCAAAGAAAGTAAGTCTCGCGTGTTCGGATTGCGGGTCGAACGGTTATTCGACCGTCAAGCAAGACGACGTGACGACGCGGCTCGAACTGAAAAAGTTCTGTCGTCGTTGCAATGCACATACGACACATCGAGAATCAAAGTAACGTAGATTGGCATTCAACGTAGGAGGAAGCTATCATGAACTTTTTGCGCGATGTATGGAAAGAGTTAAAGAAAACGAGTTGGCCGACTCGTAAAGAGCTCACAAAATATACCATCACGGTCATCGCGACGGTCGTCGTGGTCGGCCTGTTCGTGTTCGGCGTAGATACTGGTGTCAGTTATCTCGTCAACCTATTGATTAACTAAGGAAAGAGGTGAAAGCCGTGGAGAAACAATGGTTTGTTGTCCAGACGTATTCTGGATTTGAAAACAACGTCAAAGAAAACCTAGAACGTCGAATCGGTTCGATGAACATGGAAGATAAAATTTTCCGCGTCCTCGTTCCGACTGAAACAACGCAAGAAGAAGTCACTCTCAAGAGTGGCGAGAAGAAGATTAAAGAAAAAGAAGTGAAAAGCTTCCCAGGTTACGTCTTCGTCGAAATGATCATGACGGATGATTCATGGTATGTCGTTCGGAACACGCCGAACGTCACCGGCTTCCTCGGTTCGACGGGGGGCGGCGCTAAGCCGATTCCGCTTCAACCGGACGAAGTGACGAACGTATTGTCACAGATGGGTCTCATCGAGAAGAAAGATCGTTACAACTACGAACTCGGCGACCTCGTCCGTGTCAAAGAAGGCGCATTTGAGAACTTTGAAGGTACGATTGATGAAATCGAAACCGAGAAAGAGAAGCTCAAAGTTGTCGTTGACATGTTCGGCCGTGAAACAAAAATTGAACTTGATTTCGAACAAGTTCAGAAAATTAACTAAACCCACTTGCCATTCTCGGGAACGGATGGTACAATCGGAAATGTTTGATGTTGTGCTTTATTTCGGTACAAACTCGACCTAATAGATTGAGTGGGAGGGCGCACAACGTCCAAGAAACCACATTTTAGACTTAAGGAGGTGTGTCTCGTGGCGAAAAAAGTTACTAAACTCGTTAAACTTCAAATCCCAGCTGGTAAAGCTAACCCAGCACCACCAGTAGGACCAGCACTTGGTCAAGCAGGTGTTAACATCATGGGATTCTGTAAAGAGTTCAACGCTCGTACACAAGACCAAGCCGGATTGATTATTCCTGTAGTCATTACGGTATACGAAGATCGTTCGTTTACATTCATTACGAAAACTCCACCAGCTGCAGTTCTTTTGAAGAAAGCTGCTGGTATCGAGAGCGGTTCTGGTGAACCAAACCGTAAGAAGGTAGCAACGGTTAAGCGTGATAAAGTTCGCGAAATCGCTGAACTTAAAATGCCTGACCTTAACGCTTCGTCTGTTGAAACAGCGATGCTTATGGTTGAAGGTACTGCGCGTAGTATGGGTATTGTAATCGAAGACTAATTTATTAGTCTCTGGGATTGTCGGTGAATATTATGCTCACCTTCAATCCCTTCATTATGTGGGAGGAAATTCCGCTAACCACAAGGAGGAAAAGAATCATGGGTAAAAAACACCAAGAAGCAGCTAAGCTTGTTGATCGCATGAAGTCATACGAACTCACTGAGGCCGTAGAACTCGTTCAAAAAACAGCTACTGCTAAATTCGATGAAACAATCGAAGTTGCTGTCCGTCTCGGCGTAGATCCGAAGAAAGCGGACCAACAAATCCGCGGTGCCGTCGTACTTCCACACGGTACTGGTAAAACACAAAAAGTTCTCGTCTTCGCAAAAGGCGAAAAAGTTAAAGAAGCTGAAGCGGCTGGCGCTGACTACGTCGGTGACTCTGAGTTCATCACTAAAATCCAACAAGGATGGTTCGACTTCGATGTTATCGTTGCGACACCTGACATGATGGGCGAAGTTGGTAAACTTGGTCGCGTTCTCGGACCAAAAGGCCTCATGCCTAACCCGAAAACAGGCACAGTTACGTTCGACGTGACGAAAGCAATCGCGGACATCAAAGCTGGTAAAGTAGAGTACCGCGTTGATAAAGCCGGTAACATTCACGTACCAGTTGGTAAGAAATCGTTTGAAGCAACTAAACTTACTGAGAACATCGAGACAATCATCGAGACGCTCATGAAAGTGAAGCCTGCTACTGCAAAAGGAACTTACCTTAAAAACATCGCGCTTTCTTCGACAATGGGTCCTGGGATCCGTGTCGCGACTGCCGACTTCATCAAGTAATCTACTTGAAATAAACTGTTGACAACGTGTGATACCGCTGTTAAAGTAATACACGTTCAACCGAATATGTTGGATTACCGTAGACAGAAGGTGGACATCGGTCCGTAAACCCTTCCGAGGTGTCTTTGCTCGAACTTGAGCCTGTTGTCACAGGTTTACTTTCAAACAATTACGCCCTCGTATGTCTTCATACGAGGGATTTCTTTTTGAAGAGCAGCCTCTCGTCCGGTATAAGAATTGACTAGGAGGTGCAAACACATGGCAAGCGAAAAAATCGTATCTCAGAAATCGGCACTCGTCGATGAAATCGCTGAGAAAATGCAAGCAAGCGTTGGGACAATCGTTGTTGACTACCGTGGACTTACAGTTGAAGAAGTGACTACACTCCGTAAATCACTCCGTGACGCTGGAATCGAGTTCAAAGTATACAAAAACGGTCTCCTTCGCCGCGCAGCAGTTCAGTCGAACTTCGAAGGTCTTGACGAAGTCTTCACTGGCCCTACAGCAATCGCGTTCTCGAACGAAGACGTTGTAGCTCCAGCGAAGATCTTGAACGACTTCTCGAAAGAGCACAAAGCGCTCGAATTGAAAGGCGGAATCATCGAAGGCAAAGTTTCTTCACTTGAAGAAGTTAAAGCCCTTGCAGAACTTCCATCACGCGAAGGTCTTCTCTCGATGCTTCTCAGCGTACTTCAAGCTCCAATCCGTGGGCTCGCAGTCGCAACAAACGCAATCGCAGAACAAAAAGAAGAGCAAACTGCTTAATTTTTGTCTCGTAGCGTAACAAAAACCAATCTTTACAACATCAAAGGAGGAAAACCATAATGGCTTTCAACAAAGAGCAATTCATCGAAGACCTCAAATCAATGACGGTTCTCGAACTTAACGAACTCGTAAAAACAATCGAAGAAGAATTCGGCGTATCAGCAGCAGCTCCAGTAGCAGTTGCAGGTGCAGGCGCAGCAGTAGCTGAAGAGCAAACTGAATTCGACGTAATCCTCACAAACGCTGGCGCTGGTAAAATCAACGTCATCAAAGCGGTACGTGAACTTACAGGCCTCGGTCTTAAAGAAGCGAAAGCACTCGTTGACGGAACTCCAGCTCCAGTCAAAGAAGGCGTTTCTAAAGAAGATGCAGACGCAGTCAAAGCTAAGCTTGAAGAAGCTGGCGCAACTGTCGAAGTTAAGTAATCTAACTTTTACTTCTACAACCTATAGAAGCTCGCTATGGCGAGCTTCTTTTATTTCCTTGAAGAGTGGGTTAGGAGGTTCAATGCATGGGAGATCATTACTATACGAACGACCCTAGTTCGAAAAGTGCCCCTGAGACATGGACGTTTGAGTTGCGAGGGAAGACATATCGCTTCACCTCGGACCGCGGCGTGTTCTCGAAAGGATCGGTCGATTTTGGGTCACGTCTCTTAATCGAATCATTTGAAGTGCCTGATGTTGAAGGACGCATTTTAGATGTGGGCTGCGGCTACGGTCCGATGGGGATCTCGCTTGCCGACGCCTCTGGGCGTGAAGCACTCCTCGTCGACGTGAACGAGCGAGCGCTTGCCTTGTCAGAGCAAAACGCCGCCCAAAATGGGGTGACGATTGAGACGCGACTCAGCCACGCTTATGACGGAGTCGGTGATGAACAGTTCGCCGCAATCGTGACCAATCCGCCGATTCGGGCCGGGAAGCAAGTGGTCCACACGATTTTGCGCGATGCGTATACACACCTTGTCGTAGGTGGAGCGCTCTACGTCGTTATTCAAAAGAAACAAGGAGCGCCTTCTGCCAAGAAGTTGCTTGAAGATGTGTTCGGTCAAGTCGAGACGGTTGCGAAAGAAAAGGGCTATTTCATTTTCCGGGCAATTCGCTCTTGACAAACGGTGAAGTCTTGTTGACTCGCTATAACGTATATGCTAACATTATAAAATGCCATTGGAATGGAATTCGCTTTGAACTGCCGCGTTTGCCGCTTTTTAGACGCGGAAAAGAGGCGACATTCAATGACAATGTTCGATTATTACGCCCGAAAAATTCGATAGAGAATTGGGGGTCTGAGAGGTGAATCAGTTGACTGGTCAACTTGTTCAGTACGGTCGTCACCGTCAGAGAAGAAGCTTTGCCCGTATCAGTGAGGTATTAGAGCTTCCGAATTTGATTGAAATTCAAACTGCTTCTTACGAGTGGTTCTTGCGTGAAGGATTGAAAGAGATGTTTACGGACATTTCGCCAATCTCCGACTTCACCGGAAACCTCGTGCTCGAGTTCATCGACTATTCGCTCAGTGAGCCGAAGTATTCGATCGATGAGTCGAAGGAGCGAGACGTAACTTACTCTGCGCCATTGCGCGTAAAAGTACGTTTGCAAAACAAAGAGACAGGTGAGCTCAAAGAACAAGAAGTGTTCATGGGGGATTTCCCGCTCATGACAGAATCGGGAACGTTTATCATTAACGGTGCAGAACGCGTTATCGTTTCCCAGCTCGTTCGTTCACCAAGCGTTTATTACAACGCGAAACTCGATAAAAACGGTAAGCGTGGCTTCGGAGCGACTGTTATTCCGAACCGTGGTGCATGGCTCGAACTTGAGACAGATGCCAAAGATATCGTTTACGTTCGTATTGACCGTACCCGCAAAATCCCGGTAACGGTGTTGTTGCGTGCCCTCGGTTTCGGTACGGACCAAGAGATTATCGACCTTCTCGGGGATGACGAGTATCTTCGTAACACCCTTGAAAAAGATAATACAGAATCAACAGAAAAAGCGTTAATCGAAATTTACGAGCGTCTCCGCCCTGGTGAACCACCAACGGTTGAGAACGCGAAGTCACTTCTCGTTTCTCGTTTCTTCGACCCAAAACGTTACGACCTTGCAAACGTCGGTCGCTATAAGATGAACAAAAAACTTCATCTTAAAAACCGTCTCTTCGGTCAAAAATTGGCCGAGACGCTCGTTGACCCAGAAACAGGTGAAGTCATCGCCGAAGCTGGAACTGTCCTCGATCGTCGCAACCTTGACCGCGTTCTTCCACACTTGGAGAACGGCCTTGGTTATATGGATGCTGAGCCGACAGGCGGCGTCGCTGAAGGTGAACCGTTCGGTCTTCAATCGATCAAAGTAATCTCACCAGATGACCCAGATGGAGAGCGTATCTTGAACATTATCGGTAACGGCAATATCGACCGTAGCGTGAAACACATCACACCGGCTGATATCATCGCATCGATCAACTACTTCTTTAACTTATTACACGAAGTCGGAACAACAGATGACATTGACCACTTAGGAAACCGTCGTCTTCGTTCAGTCGGAGAACTTCTCCAAAACCAATTCCGGATCGGGCTTTCTCGTATGGAACGTGTCGTTAAAGAACGGATGTCGATTCAAGATCAAAACGCGATCACACCACAGGCGTTAATCAACATTCGCCCAGTTATCGCGTCGCTAAAAGAGTTCTTCGGTAGTTCGCAGTTGTCACAGTTCATGGACCAAACAAACCCGCTCGCAGAGCTCACGCACAAGCGTCGTCTCTCTGCACTTGGACCGGGTGGTTTGACACGTGAGCGTGCCGGTTTCGAAGTTCGAGACGTTCACTATTCGCACTACGGTCGGATGTGTCCAATCGAAACGCCGGAGGGACCAAACATCGGTCTCATCAACTCGCTTTCGTCTTATGCGAAAGTAAACGAGTACGGCTTCATTGAAGCTCCGTACCGTCGAGTCGACCCTGAAACAGGTCTCGTCACGAGCGAGATTCAATATATGACGGCGGATGAAGAAGATCTCTACGTCGTCGCTCAGGCGAACATGCCGCTCACAGAAGAAGGCGGGTTCGCCAACGAACAAGTCCTTTGCCGTTTCCGCGGACAAAACTTGTCAGTTGAGCCGAACCGAGTCGATTACATGGACGTCTCGCCGAAACAGGTTGTTTCTGCCGCGACGGCATGTATCCCGTTCCTTGAGAACGATGACTCGAACCGTGCCCTCATGGGAGCGAACATGCAACGTCAAGCTGTACCACTTCTTCAACCAGATTCACCGATTATCGGTACTGGGATGGAGTACGTGTCAGCGAAAGACTCTGGGGCCGCGATTATCGCGAAATTCCCAGGTGTCGTCGAGCGTGTCACAGCACGCGAAATCTTAGTCCGCCGCACGTCTGACGTGAACGGTTCTGAGGTATCAGGTGACCTTGACCGCTACAAACTTCAAAAGTATGTCCGTTCGAACCAAGGGACATGCTACAACCAGAAGCCGATCATCGCTGCTGGTGACCGTGTCGAAAAAGGAGAAATCCTTGCTGACGGACCGTCGATGGATATGGGTGAGCTCGCGCTCGGTCGTAACGTCGTCGTCGCCTTCATGACATGGGACGGTTACAACTATGAGGATGCAATCATCATGAGTGAACGCCTCGTGAAAGATGATGTGTACACGTCGATTCATATCGAAGAGTACGAATCAGAGTCACGCGACACGAAACTCGGACCTGAGGAAATCACACGTGATATTCCAAACGTCGGTGATGACGCACTTCGCAACTTGGACGACCGTGGGATTATCCGCATCGGTGCGGAAGTCAAGGATGGCGATATCCTCGTCGGTAAAGTTACGCCTAAAGGTGTGACTGAATTGACGGCGGAAGAGCGTCTCTTGCACGCAATCTTCGGTGAGAAGGCACGTGAAGTCCGTGATACGTCACTCCGTGTACCAAACGGCGGCGACGGCATCATCTTGGACGTCAAAGTGTTCGATCGTGAAAACGGTGACGAACTCTCACCAGGCGTGAACCAAATGGTTCGTGTCTACATCGTTCAAAAACGTAAGATTCACGAAGGGGATAAGATGGCGGGACGTCACGGTAACAAAGGTGTTATCTCGCGCATTCTCCCTGAAGAAGACATGCCATACATGCCGGACGGCACACCGATTGACATCATGCTTAACCCACTAGGTGTACCATCACGGATGAACATCGGTCAGGTACTCGAACTCCACCTTGGAATGGCGGCTAAAAAGCTCGGCATCAAAGTGGCGACACCTGTATTCGATGGTGCACGTGAGGAAGACGTATGGGCAACGATTGAAGAAGCTGGAATGGACAAAGACGCCAAGACTCGTCTCTATGACGGTCGTACTGGTGAACCGTTCGATAACCGCGTCTCGGTCGGTGTCATGTATATGATCAAACTCGCGCACATGGTTGATGATAAACTTCACGCTCGTTCGACAGGGCCATACTCGCTCGTCACGCAACAACCGCTCGGTGGTAAAGCACAGTTCGGTGGACAGCGTTTCGGTGAGATGGAAGTATGGGCACTTGAAGCGTACGGCGCAGCCTACACGCTCCAAGAGATCCTTACAATCAAGTCGGATGACACGGTTGGCCGTGTGAAAGCATACGAGGCCATCGTGAAAGGTGAGAGCGTTCCGAAAGCGGGCGTTCCTGAGTCGTTCCGCGTCTTGATCAAAGAGCTCCAAGCGCTCGGTATGGAAGTCAAGATGATGTCTGCGGACGATGAAGAAGTTGAAATGAAAGATGAAGATGACGACAACATCCCGAACGCAACATCGGCGTTAGAACAAGTCGTTCAACCGACTGTTACGGAAGAGGAATAAGGCGAAAAGGGAGGTCGGCCCCTTGGTAGATGTTAATCGATTTGAATATATGAAAATCGGCTTGGCTTCACCCGAGAAGATCCGTTCGTGGTCTTACGGGGAAGTCAAAAAGCCGGAAACGATCAACTATCGTACACTTAAACCAGAGAAGGACGGATTGTTCTGTGAACGAATCTTCGGTCCTACGAAAGACTGGGAATGTTACTGCGGGAAATACAAACGAATCCGTTATAAAGGAGTCATTTGTGACCGTTGTGGCGTTGAAGTGACGAAAGCGAAAGTGCGTCGCGAGCGTATGGGCCATATCGAGCTCGCGGCACCAGTTTCGCACATCTGGTACTTCAAAGGGATTCCAAGCCGAATGGGGCTTGTTCTCGATATGTCACCACGTGCGCTCGAAGAAGTAATCTACTTCGCGTCGTACGTTGTGACGGAGCCAGGTGACACTCCGCTTGAGAAGAAACAACTTCTCTCGGAAAAAGAATACCGTCTCTACCGTGAAAAATACGGCAGTGACTTCAGAGCAGACATGGGTGCAGAAGCAATCCGCACACTCCTTCAAGACGTTCAACTCGAGAAGGAAGTCGGAGAACTCCGCGAAGAATTGAAGACGGTTCAAGGCCAACGTCGTACACGTGCGATTAAACGTCTTGAAGTGCTCGATGCGTTCTTCACGTCAGGTAATGATCCAGATTGGATGATTCTTGAAGTACTTCCTGTCATTCCGCCAGAGCTTCGCCCGATGGTGCAGCTCGACGGTGGACGCTTTGCGACATCTGATTTGAACGATTTGTATCGTCGAGTCATCAACCGAAACAACCGTCTTAAACGTTTGCTCGATCTCGGCGCGCCGAACATCATCGTGCAAAACGAGAAGCGTATGCTTCAAGAAGCGGTTGACGCCCTCATCGACAACGGTCGTCGTGGTCGTCCGGTCACAGGACCAGGTAACCGTCCCCTTAAATCACTTTCACACATGTTGAAAGGGAAACAAGGTCGTTTCCGTCAAAACCTTCTTGGTAAACGGGTCGACTATTCAGGACGTTCGGTTATCGTCGTTGGTCCAAACTTGAAGATGTACCAATGTGGTCTCCCGAAAGAGATGGCCCTTGAACTCTTCAAACCGTTCGTGATGAAAGAACTTGTCGGTCGCGGCATCGCGTCGAACATCAAGAACGCCAAACGTAAGATTGAGAAGATGCAACCAGAAATCTGGGGCGTCCTCGAAGAAGTCATTCGTGAGCATCCGGTTCTCTTGAACCGTGCCCCAACGCTTCACCGCCTAGGGATTCAAGCTTTCGAACCGATTCTCGTCGAAGGTCGAGCGATTCGCCTTCACCCGCTCGTATGTACGGCTTATAACGCCGACTTTGATGGTGACCAAATGGCGGTTCACGTACCACTTTCTGCTGAAGCACAAGCTGAAGCTCGTCTTCTCATGCTCGCAGCGCAAAACATCTTGAACCCGAAAGACGGAAAACCAGTTGTTACACCATCGCAGGATATGGTCCTCGGTAACTACTACATCTCGCTTGAACGCGACGATGCCGTCGGACAAGGGAAAATTTTGTCGAACGTGAACGAAGCGCTCATCGCGTATCAAAATGGCTATGTCCACTTGCATACACGTGTCGCTCTTCCAGCACGTACGCTCAACAACCCGACGTTCACAGATGAGCAAAACGAGAAAATGTTGATCACAACGGTCGGTAAGATGATCTTTAACGAGATCTTGCCGAACACGTTCCCATACTTGAACGAGCCGACGATGGAAAACTTACAGGAAGCAACGCCTGACAAGTACTTCATCGACAAAGGTGCCAACGTGGCAGAAGAAATCGCCTCACGTCCTTTGGTCGAGCCGTTCAAAAAAGGATTCCTTGGAAAAGTCATCGCGGAAGTGTTCCAGAAGTTCGAAACGACTGAAACAAGCCGCATGCTTGACCGGATGAAAGATCTCGGCTTCAAACACTCGACGAAAGCCGGTGTGACGGTCGGAATCGCTGATATCATCGTTCTTCCGGACAAACAAGAAATCCTTGATGAAGCGCAAACTCAAGTCGATCAAATCATGAAGTCATTCCGTCGCGGTCTCATCACTGAAGATGAGCGTTACGAGCGCGTTGTACGCTCTTGGAACGAAGCGAAGGATGAGATTCAATCACGATTGATGAAATCCCTCAATCGCTTGAACCCAATCTTCATGATGTCTGACTCAGGTGCCCGTGGTAACGCGTCCAACTTCACGCAGCTCGCAGGGATGCGTGGTTTGATGGCCGCTCCATCTGGCCGCATCATCGAACTTCCGATCAAATCTTCATTCCGTGAAGGTCTGACGGTACAAGAGTACTTCATCTCGACGCACGGTGCGCGTAAAGGTCTTGCCGATACAGCCCTTAAGACGGCTGACTCAGGTTACTTGACGCGTCGTCTTGTTGACGTAGCCCAAGATGTCATCATCCGTGAAGAAGATTGTGGAACGGACCGCGGAATCCGCGTTGCCGCTCTCCGCGAAGGCACGGAAGAAATCGAAAACTTGTATGACCGCCTCGTCGGCCGTACAGCGTTCGAGACAGTGGCACATCCGGAAACGGGTGAAGTCATGGTCGAGAAGAACCAATTGATTACCGAAGATCTCGCTCGCGACATCGTCGACGCTGGAATCGAACGAGTTGAAATCCGTACAGCCTTTACATGTAACACGTCACACGGCGTATGTAAGAAATGTTACGGCCGCAACTTGGCGACTGGCTCGAACGTTGAAGTCGGCGAAGCTGTCGGAATCATCGCCGCGCAATCAATCGGTGAGCCAGGAACGCAGCTTACAATGCGTACCTTCCACACAGGTGGGGTAGCCGGAGATGATATCACACAAGGTCTTCCACGTATCCAAGAGGTATTCGAGGCTCGTAACCCGAAAGGGCAAGCGGTCATCTCGGAAATCCCTGGTACGGTCATCGACTTCACAGAATCGCGTGACAAGCGTGAACTCACCGTCGAAGGACTCAGTGAGACACGTACGTACACGATTCCGTTCGGAGCACGTCTTCGTGTTCAAATCGGAGATACAGTAGAAGCTGGAGAAGTCTTCACGGAAGGTTCGATCGATCCGAAAGAATTGCTCGCCGTCCGTGGTGTATCTGGTGTTCAAAACTACTTGCTCCAAGAAGTACAAAAAGTTTACCGCATGCAAGGGGTAGAAATCGGCGACAAACACGTCGAAGTCATGGTTCGCCAAATGCTTCGCCGCGTCAAAGTCATCGAGTCTGGTGACACGCCACTTCTCCCTGGTTCGCTCGTCGATATCAGCGTCTTCAAAGAAGCGTGTAAAGATACGCTTCGCGAAGGCAAGAGCCCGGCAACAGCGAAACCGGTCCTTCTCGGAATCACAAAAGCGTCGCTTGAGACAGATTCGTTCCTCTCGGCCGCTTCGTTCCAAGAAACGACTCGTGTATTGACAGACGCTGCCATCAAAGGCAAGCGCGACTATCTCCTCGGACTCAAAGAGAACGTCATCATCGGGAAACTCGTTCCAGCTGGTACTGGGATGCCGGTTTACCGTGATGTTAAACTCAAAGAAGAAGAGACGAAAGCCGTTCTCGAAGACACGACGGTAGAATAAAAACGTCTTGACAGCATGGGTTGGCGGTGCTACTATGATTTAGTGCCGCCAATCGGTTGTTGTCGATGACAACGGTGTCCAGCAGTCGGCAAGCTACTTGGACGTCACCCGATCTTTCTCCGGAAAGGTTTGGCTGCTATTATTGCCACTTTCAAGGTATAACTCACGTTTTTGCGAGGTCATGGAATGCCTACGCCTCGTAAAAGCGTTTCGTTATGACCTTAAATGAACCACCCGGGTCGGTGGGTCTAGAAAATAGCATAATTCAGGAAGGGAGGATCTTCAAAGATGCCTACTATCAACCAGTTAGTCCGTAAAGGACGTAAATCGAAAGTCGTTAAATCTGACTCTCCAGCACTTAACAAAGGTTACAACAGTTTCATCAAGTCACAAACTAACGTGAGCTCGCCACAGAAACGTGGTGTTTGTACACGTGTTGGTACAATGACTCCGAAGAAACCGAACTCGGCATTACGTAAGTATGCTCGTGTTCGTTTGACTAACCAAATCGAAGTGACTGCGTACATTCCAGGTATTGGCCACAACCTTCAAGAGCACAGCGTTGTTCTTATCCGTGGAGGACGTGTAAAAGACTTACCAGGGGTACGTTACCACATCGTTCGTGGTGCGCTTGACACTGCAGGTGTTGACGGACGTATGCAAGGCCGTTCTAAATACGGTACGAAACGTCCGAAAGCTGCGAAGAAGTAATTCTCGCAAAACTAAAAACTACTGAAATTTTGAAAGGAGGGTACTCGGATGCGTAAAAACCGTGCAGAACGTCGTGACGTTATCGCAGATCCGATCTACAACTCGAAATTGGTAACTCGCCTCATTAACCGTGTCATGTTAGACGGTAAAAAAGGTACAGCTCAAACTATCATTTACAACGCATTTGGCCTCATCGCTGAACGCTCAGGCAAAGAGCCTATGGAAGTGTTCGAAGAAGCAATGAACAACATCATGCCTGTACTTGAAGTTAAAGCTCGCCGTGTTGGTGGAGCAAACTACCAAGTTCCTGTTGAAGTTCGTCCAGAGCGCCGTACGACACTTGGTCTTCGTTACCTCGTGAACTACGCTCGTCTCCGCAACGAGAAAACGATGGAGCAACGTATCGCGAATGAAATCATGGATGCAGCCAATAACACTGGTGCGTCTGTTAAGAAACGCGAAGACATGCATAAGATGGCAGAAGCGAACAAAGCGTTTGCTCACTATCGTTGGTAAGTTAAACGTAAAGACCACTCCACGTCACCAAGCGGTGGCTTAATGGAGTGGCTTTCGGGTATAATCATATCGTGTGCCAGCACACGAAAAACACATGCGGAAGGAGAATACCCAGTATGGCAAGAGAATTCTCCCTAAAGAATACTCGTAACATCGGGATCATGGCTCACATCGATGCCGGTAAGACGACAACAACTGAACGTATTCTTTATTACACAGGTCGTATCCACAAGATTGGTGAAACTCATGAAGGAGCTTCACAAATGGACTGGATGGAGCAGGAGCAAGAGCGTGGAATCACGATCACTTCTGCAGCGACAACTGCACAGTGGAATGGCCACCGTGTAAACATCATCGATACACCTGGACACGTAGACTTCACAGTTGAAGTTGAACGTTCACTCCGTGTACTTGATGGCGCTGTTGCGGTACTTGACGCTCAGTCAGGTGTTGAACCACAAACAGAAACTGTATGGCGTCAAGCGACGACTTACGGTGTTCCACGTGTCGTATTCGTCAACAAGATGGATAAAATCGGTGCGGACTTCTTGTACTCGGTGAAAACACTTCACGAACGTTTACACGCAAACGCACATCCAATCCAACTTCCAATCGGTGCGGAAGATGAATTCAAAGGAATCATCGACCTCGTTGAGAAGAAGACATACATGTACACGAACGACCTCGGTACTGACATCGAAGTAACGGATGGCTACCCAGCTGACATGGCTGACGAAGCTGAAGAACTTCGCGGTCAATTGATCGAAGCGGTTGCTGACTACAACGAAGAGTTGATGATGAAATACCTCGAAGGCGAAGAGATCTCAATCGAAGAACTCAAAGCTGGTATCCGTCAAGCAACACTCAGCGTAGAATTCTACCCTGTACTCGTTGGTTCTGCCTTCAAAAACAAAGGTGTTCAATTGATGTTGGACGCTGTTGTTGATTACCTCCCATCACCAGTTGATGTTGAGTCAATCAAAGGTGTTAACCTCGACACAGAAGAAGAAATCACGCGTGAGCCTTCTGACGAAGCTCCGTTCTCGGCACTTGCGTTCAAAGTCATGACGGATCCTTACGTCGGTAAATTGACGTTCTTCCGCGTGTACTCTGGTACAGCACAAGCTGGTTCGTATGTGAAGAACTCGACTAAAGGTAAGCGTGAGCGCCTCGGTCGTATCCTTCAAATGCACGCGAACAGCCGTGAAGAAATCCCAATGGTATTCGCTGGTGACATCGCCGCAGCCGTTGGTCTTAAAGATACTACGACTGGTGATACGCTTTGCTCAGAGAAAGACAACGTCGTTCTCGAGTCAATGACATTCCCAGAACCGGTTATCTCGGTCGCTATCGAGCCTAAATCGAAAGCTGACCAAGACAAGATGGGTCAAGCCCTCGCGAAACTCGCAGAAGAGGATCCAACTTTCCGCACTGAAACAAACCAAGAGACTGGTCAAACGATCATCTCTGGTATGGGTGAGCTTCACCTTGATATCCTCGTTGACCGTATGCGTCGCGAATTTAAAGTAGAAGCTAACGTTGGTGCACCACAAGTTGCTTACCGTGAGACAATCCGTGGCGCTGCGAAGATCGATTCGAAATTCGTACGTCAATCAGGTGGACGCGGTCAGTACGGTCACGTTGTCGTAGAATTCGAGCCGAACGAAGAAGGCGCTGGATTCGCATTCGAGAACAAGATCGTCGGTGGTGTTGTACCACGTGAATACGTCCCAGCTGTTCAGAACGGGATTGAAGAAGCTCTCGAAAACGGTATCCTCGCTGGTTACCCAGTAGTTGACGTTAAAGCTGCCCTCGTCTTCGGATCGTACCACGATGTCGACTCGAACGAGATGGCGTTTAAAGTTGCTGCTTCGATGGCGGTTAAACAACTTAAGGAACAAGCGAAAGCTGTAATCCTTGAGCCAATGATGCGTGTCGAAGTTGTTATCCCAGAAGAATACTTGGGAGACATCATGGGTGACGTCACGTCACGCCGTGGACGCGTAGAAGGTATGGAAGCACGCGGTAACGCTCAAGTCGTTAAAGCAATGGTTCCACTTTCAGAAATGTTTGGATATGCGACATCGCTTCGTTCACGTACGCAAGGACGCGGAACGTACTCGATGCACTTCGATCACTACGAAGAAGTACCGAAGTCAATCGCAGAAGAAATCATCAAAAAAGCGAACGGCTAATAACGGTTGTAACGCTTAATTGATTGTTGTAAGCTAAGGAGGACGTATGTTAAAAGTAGCCTACGTCTTCCTAGTTAAATAAAAAACTAATTGTCTAATAGAGGAGGAATCTAGAATGGGTAAAGAAAAATTCGACCGTTCTAAACCGCACGTTAACGTTGGTACAATCGGCCACGTCGACCACGGTAAAACAACTTTGACTGCAGCGATCTCAGCTGTACTTTCAAAAGCACAAGGTAAAACAGCTACAAAGTTTGACGCAATCGATGGTGCTCCTGAAGAGCGTGAGCGCGGTATCACAATCGCAACAGCTCACATCGAGTACGAAACTGACAAACGCCACTATGCACACGTTGACTGCCCAGGTCACGCTGACTATGTTAAAAACATGATCACTGGTGCTGCACAAATGGACGGCGCGATCCTCGTTGTTTCGGCAACTGATGGCCCAATGCCACAAACACGTGAGCACATCCTTCTTTCACGTCAAGTAGGTGTTCCTTTCATCGTCGTATTCATGAACAAAGTTGACATGGTTGACGACGAAGAACTCCTTGAGCTCGTTGAAATGGAAATCCGTGAACTTCTTTCTGAGTACGACTTCCCAGGCGATGACCTCCCTGTAATCAAAGGTTCTGCACTTGGCGCGCTTAACGGCGAACCACAGTGGGAAGAAAAAATCATGGAACTCATGAACGCAGTTGATGAGTACATCCCTGAGCCAGTTCGTGACACGGACAAAGAATTCATGATGCCAGTTGAGGACGTATTCTCAATCACTGGTCGCGGTACTGTAGCGACTGGTCGTGTTGAGCGTGGTGTTCTCCGCGTCAACGACGAAGTTGAAATCGTTGGTCTTACAGAAGAAACTAAGAAAACTGTATGTACTGGTGTAGAGATGTTCCGTAAGCTTCTCGACTACGCTGAAGCTGGCGACAACATCGGTGCTCTTCTCCGTGGTGTATCACGTGAAGACATCGAGCGTGGACAAGTACTTGCTAAGCCAGGTTCAATCACGCCGCACTCAAAGTTCAAAGCTTCAATCTACGTTCTTTCTAAAGAAGAGGGTGGCCGTCACACGCCATTCTTCGCGAACTACCGTCCGCAGTTCTACTTCCGTACAACTGACGTAACAGGTATCGTTCACCTTCCAGAAGGTACTGAAATGGTAATGCCAGGAGACAACATCGAGTTGACGATCGAATTGATTTCTACAATCGCGATCGAAGACGGAACACGTTTCTCAATCCGTGAGGGTGGCCGTACAGTAGGCGCTGGTTCAGTAACTGAAATCATCGAGTAATCGATTGATACACTGACCTTTCAAGCAGTCCGCATTTTGCGGGCTGCTTTTTTGTTTTATGGCGAGACGTGGTAAGATGGGACATATGTTGCAGGAAGGGGTGACGAGGATGGAAAAACAAGTCGAGACGTTATGCCGCTTGAATGGGATTGCGTGTCGGTTCGGTGGATCGACGTTATTGAAGCATCATGGACTCATCGAAACGGCGAATGACTTGGATGTATTCGTGGAGCCGGATCAATTCGAACGATTGGATCAAGTGTTGAGCCGAGTCGGCGAGAAAGTCGAAACGAAACCGCATGCCGACTACATGACGACATACTTTAGTGAATATGTGTTTGAAGGGGGCGACATCGATGTGATGGCCAGTTTCCGGATGAAGTGTACCGATGGGATTTATACGCATCCTTACATTGAACCGGTCGGCAGCTGGATGCGGCTCGAAGAGTGGGTCGTGCTGTATACGGTCATCGGTCGGGAAGATCAGCTTAATCGACTGGCGGATTATTTTGAGACGCATGAGCTCAACGAAGGGATCGTCCAAGCATGCCTCAAACGAGCCCCCGCCTCGGTCATTGAAGCCGTCACCGAACGCTTCGGAACCTATATGAAACGCTAGGTCGAGTTGGCACGGCGGTTCTCGAAAGAAATAGTTCAACAAAAGAAGGAAAATAGCTTGCAAATGGGTTCGAATCTTGTTACATTAGTGAACGTTGAACAACTCATCAGACATCCGGCACAATTAAAAAATCAAATCTTGCATTTCATATGTAGATTCGATATAATGATTAAGTGTTTGTGCGAGTGGTGAGAGACTTTACAGCAGAAATCGGGTCCAATCGTTGATTTGCAATGATCGGATACCTCTGCTGACACAAGCACGCTGCGATGAAGCGGGAGGTTATGACACGCCAGGCAGCTTTGCCATGGCCGGTGTGGAAATTTCCGCGGAGAACTGTCTATTTTTAAAAATAGGCGACAAAGGAGGGAAACTTACATGGCAAATGAAAAAATCCGTATTCGTTTAAAAGCATACGACCATCGCGTACTCGATCAATCAGCTGAGAAAATCGTTGATACTGCGAAGCGTTCAGGTGCAAAGGTTTCGGGACCAATCCCGCTTCCAACTGACAAATCGATCTACACGATCCTTCGTGCCGTTCACAAGTACAAAGATGCTCGTGAACAGTTCGAAATGCGTACACACAAACGCTTGATCGACATCGTTAACCCAACACCAAAAACGGTTGATGCGCTTATGCGTCTCGAATTACCATCAGGTGTGGACATCGAAATCAAACTTTAATTCTTCATATAGTAGATACTAGCCAGAAGAGACAATAATTATTAAACAGGAGGTGTATCTCATGGCTAAAGGAATCTTAGGAACAAAACTCGGTATGACTCAAATCTTCAACGAAGCAGGCGAAGTCGTACCAGTAACAGTAGTTGCTGTCGAAGGAAACGTCGTTCTTCAACTTAAAACGGTTGAAACAGACGGTTACGAGGCACTTCAACTCGGTTTCGGAGACATCAAAGAATCACGTCAAAACAAACCAGCAAAAGGTCACGCTGCGAAAGCAAGTGCGACACCTAAGCGCTTCATCAAAGAGATTCGTACTTCAGTAGAAGGATACGAAATCGGTCAAGAGATCAAGGCGGACATTTTCGCTGCAGGTGAATTAGTAGACGTAACAGGTACATCGAAAGGTAAAGGATTCCAAGGTGCGATCAAGCGTCACGGACAATCACGTGGACCAATGGCTCACGGTTCGCGCTACCACCGTCGTCCTGGTTCGATGGGTCCTGTAGCTCCTAACCGCGTATTTAAAGGGAAGCTTCTTCCTGGTCAAATGGGTGGCGAGCGTAAAACGATTCAAAACCTTGAAGTTGTCAAAGTTGACGTGGAACGCGGCCTTGTACTCGTTAAAGGCGCAATCCCAGGCGCTCGCAAGTCGAACGTCATCATCAAAACAGCGGTAAAGGGTAACTAATTAACTGCACGGAAAGGAGGAATTACGAATGCCTAAAGTAGCTTTGCTTAACCAAACAGGTTCACAAGTTGGCGAAATCGAATTGGCAGAAGCCATCTTCGGTATCGAGCCAAATGACTCAGTACTTTATGACGCGATCGTTATGCAACAAGCATCACGCCGTCAAGGTACTCACGATACGAAAGGTCGCTCGGAAGTACGCGGTGGCGGCCGTAAACCATGGAAACAAAAGGGAACTGGTCGTGCGCGCCAAGGTTCTATCCGCTCACCACAATGGGTTGGTGGTGGTACAGTCTTCGGTCCAACACCACGTTCATACTCTTACAAGCTTCCTAAAAAAGTTCGTCGTCTTGCACTTCTCTCGGCTTTGTCGTCAAAAGTGAAAAACAACGAAATGATCGTCCTCGAAGGCCTTGCTTTCGATGCACCAAAAACAAAAGATATGGTCGCTGTACTTCTTGGCCTATCAGTAGAACGTAAGGCTCTCGTAGTCACAGCGGACTACAATGAGACTATCGCTCTCGCAGCTCGTAACATCCCAGGAGTGACTGTGATCGAAGCAGCCGGCGTTAACGTTCTTGACCTCGTTGCTAACGACAAAGTCATCTTCACTAAAGATGCGGTTGCGAAGGTAGAGGAGGTGCTTGCATAATGGCTCAAGCATACGATATCATCAAACGTCCTATCATCACTGAGCGTTCTGTTAGCCTCATGGAAGCTAACAAATACGTTTTCGAGATCGACGTTAAAGCGACTAAATCACAAGTGAAGCACGCTATCGAAACAATCTTCAACGTGAAAGTTGCTTCGGTAAACACAATGAACATGAAACCGAAAGCGAAACGTGTCGGTCGTCACTCTGGTTACACATCGCGTCGTAAAAAAGCGATCGTAACTCTTGCTGAAGGCAACACAATCGACTTCCTCGGTTAATTTACTACCTTAGAAGAAAAGGAGGGAATCCTCGATGGCAATTAAAAAGTTTAAGCCGACCACTAACGGTCGCCGTAACATGACATCTCTCGACTTTGCAGAGATCACAACGAATCGCCCTGAAAAATCGTTAACTGAAAAGCTTTCGAAAAAAGGCGGTCGTAACAACCAAGGTCGTTTGACAGTACGTCACCAAGGTGGCGGACACAAACGTAAATACCGTATCATCGATTTCAAACGTAACAAAGATGGCATCGTCGGACGCGTTGCTACGATCGAATACGATCCAAACCGTTCAGCAAACATCGCCCTCATCAACTATGCAGATGGTGAGAAACGTTACATCCTCGCTCCTAAGGGCATCAAAGTAGGCATGGAAATCATGGCTGGCCCAGAAGCGGATATCAAAGTGGGGAACGCTCTTCCACTTATGAACATCCCTGTCGGTACTACTATCCACAACATCGAGCTTAAGCCTGGTAAGGGCGGTCAGCTTGTTCGTGCGGCTGGTGCATCGGCACAAATCCAAGGACGTGACGGCAAGTACGTTATCGTTCGTCTTCAATCAGGTGAATCACGCTTGTTCCTCGGCACTTGCCGCGCGACAGTCGGTTCAGTTGGTAACGAAGAACACGAACTCGTAAACATCGGTAAAGCAGGACGTTCACGTTGGTTAGGCAAACGCCCAACAGTACGTGGTTCTGTAATGAACCCGGTTGATCACCCACACGGTGGTGGTGAAGGTCGTGCGCCAATCGGTCGTTCGGGCCCACTTACTCCTTGGGGTAAACCAGCTCTTGGTCTTAAAACACGTAAGAAAAACAAATCGAGCGACATGTACATCCTTCGTCGCCGTAAGAAATAATTACTACATGATTCTCGGGCGGTTCGAAAGGGCCGTTCCCGAATCATTCCAAAGGGAGGTTCTATCATGGGTCGCAGCTTGAAAAAAGGTCCATTCGCAGATCACCATTTGCTCGCTAAAGTTGACAAACTTAACGAATCTGGTGAGAAGCAAGTCATCAAAACTTGGTCACGTCGCTCGACAATCTTCCCAGAATTCATGGGTCACACGTTCGGTGTACACGATGGTCGTAAACACGTACCAGTATTCGTGACAGAAGACATGGTCGGTCACAAACTTGGTGAATTCGCTCCAACACGTACGTACAAAGGTCACGGATCAGACAAGAAAACGAAACGGTAATTTGAGGGGAGGTCAAATCCATGCAAGCTAAAGCATCAGCTAATATGGTCCGTCTTGCTCCTCGCAAAGCACGTCTCGTTGTAGACTTAATTCGCGGGAAACAAGTCGGCGAAGCGCTCTCTGTCCTTGCTCACACGAACAAGGCAGCGTCGCCAATCGTTGAAAAAGTATTGAAGTCAGCGATTGCAAACGCAGAGCACAACTACGATATGAATATTGAGAACCTTGTAGTGTCGGAAATCTTCGTCAACGAAGGTCCAACACTCAAACGCTTCCGCCCACGTGCGATGGGTCGCGCAAGCCGCATTAACAAACGCACAAGCCACATCCACATCGTGGTAACTGAGAAATAAGGAGGGATATGTAGTGGGTCAAAAGGTAAATCCGCACGGTCTTCGCGTTGGTATTATCAAAGACTGGGATTCGCGTTGGTACGCTGAGAAAGACTACGCAGATCTCCTTCATGAAGACTTCGTTATTCGTGAATACATCGAAAACAAAATGAAGGATGCTAGTGTTTCTAAAGTAGAAATCGAACGCGCTGCAAATCGCGTAAACATTTCACTTCACACTGCGAAACCAGGTATGGTTATCGGTAAAGGTGGTTCGGAAATCGAATCACTCCGTAAAAACATCATCAAGCTTGCTGAAGGCAAACGTGTTCACATCAACGTTGTTGAAGTGAAAAACGCGGACGCTGTCGCTAAACTTGTTGCTGAAAACATCGCTCGTCAATTGGAAGGCCGTGTGTCATTCCGTCGTGCAATGAAACAATCAATCCAACGTTCGATGCGCACTGGCATCAAAGGGATCAAAACAGAAGTTTCTGGTCGTCTTGGTGGCGCTGATATCGCTCGTTCAGAGAAGTACTCGGAAGGAACAGTTCCACTTCACACGCTCCGTGCCGACATCGACTACGGAACAGCTGAAGCTGACACAACTTATGGTAAAATCGGAATTAAAGTCTGGTTGTACCATGGTGAAGTTCTTCCAACAAAAAACAACACAGCTAAAAACGCTGAATAATAAACACTCTTTCAGGAAGGAGGCAACACACTATGTTGTTACCTAAACGCGTGAAATATCGTCGTGTACACCGTGGTAAAATGCGCGGAAATGCAAAACGCGGCACAACAGTTCATTTCGGTGAATTCGGTCTCCAATCGCTCGAAGCGAGCTGGATCACAAACCGTCAAATCGAATCAGCACGTATCGCAATGACACGTTATATGAAACGTGGTGGTAAAGTGTGGATCAAGATCTTCCCACACAAGCCATACACGAAAAAGCCTCTCGAAGTCCGAATGGGTTCGGGTAAAGGTGCTCCAGAAGGCTGGGTAGCTGTAGTTAAGCCTGGCAAAGTTATGTTTGAAATCGCGGGTGTATCTGAGGAAGTAGCACGTGAGGCGCTTCGTCTTGCTGCACACAAACTTCCAGTTAAATGTAAGTTCGTGAAACGTGAAGAAAATGGTGGTGATACGAATGAAAGCAACTGATCTCCGTCAATCAACAACTGAAGAGCTCAACGGTAAAGTAGGCGAGTGGAAAGAAGAACTCTTTAACCTTCGTTTCCAATTGGCTACAGGTCAGCTTGAGAATCCTGCTCGTATCCGTGAAGTACGCAAGTCGATTGCGCGTGCTAAAACGATTCTTCGTGAACGCGAACTCGGCATCAACAACGGCTAATCTAATCGGATTCTTTAAGAGGAGGTAACACTCATGGAACGCAATAAGCGTAAAGTACTCACTGGACGCGTCGTGTCTGACAAAATGGACAAAACGATCGTCGTTGCAGTTGAAACAAAAGTACGTCATAAGCTTTATGGCAAACGTGTAAACTACACGAAGAAATTTAAAGCACACGATGAGAACAATGTCGCTAAAATCGGCGATGTGGTACGCATCGCGGAAACACGTCCGCTTTCTAAAGACAAACGTTTCCGTCTCGTAACAGTAGTAGAAGAGTCAGTAATCATCTAATAACAGTTCGGATCTATAAACATCCGGAGGGAGGTACACTCGCATGATTCAACAAGAATCTCGCTTGAAAGTAGCAGACAACTCTGGCGCGCGTGAACTGTTGACAATTAAAGTCCTCGGTGGTTCAGGTCGTAAGACTGCCAACATCGGTGACATTATCGTCGCAACGGTAAAACAAGCAACACCAGGTGGCGTTGTTAAAAAAGGTGACGTTGTCAGAGCAGTTGTCGTTCGTACAAAACGCGGCGCTCGTCGTAAAGATGGTTCGTACATCCGTTTCGATGAGAACGCAGCAGTCATCATCAAAGATGACAAGAGCCCACGCGGCACTCGGATCTTCGGGCCAGTTGCACGTGAACTTCGTGAAAAAGAATTCATGAAGATCGTTTCGTTGGCACCGGAAGTACTTTAATTTCCAATTTCAATCCTATAAGGAGGTGCGCAAAACGATGCATGTTAAAAAAGGCGATACAGTCCAGGTAATGTCTGGTAAAGATAAAGGCAAGCAAGGGGTTATCCTCAAAGCTATGCCAAGCAAGAACCGCGTAGTCGTAGAAGGTATCAACGTGATTAAAAAACACTCGAAACCATCACAAGCGAATCCACAAGGCGGTATCCTTGAAATCGAAGCACCAATTCACGTCTCGAACGTCATGCCACTCGACCCTAAAACGGGCAAACCAACTCGCGTTGGTTTCAAAGTAGTCGATGGTAAAAAAGTTCGTGTCGCGAAATCGGGCGAAGTACTCGATAAATAAGAAGAACGTGACGAAAGGAGGTCCATTCGACTATGAACCGTTTGCAAGAGAAGTATAAAAGCGACATCGTGAAAGCGATGATGGATAAATTCAACTATGACTCAGTTATGCAAGTCCCACAGGTCGACAAGATCGTCATCAACATGGGTGTAGGTGACGCTGTTTCGAACTCGAAGGCTCTTGACATGGCAGTGGAAGAATTATCAATTCTTTCTGGTCAAAAACCACTCGTAACGAAGGCTAAGAAATCAATCGCTGGTTTCAAACTTCGTGAAGGCATGCCAATCGGTGCGAAGGTTACTCTTCGTGGCGAGCGTATGTACGATTTCCTCGACAAATTGGTAACTGTTTCACTTCCACGTGTACGCGACTTCCGCGGTGTATCGAAGAAAGCATTCGACGGACGCGGTAACTACACGCTTGGTGTGAAAGAGCAACTTATTTTCCCTGAGATCGATTACGATAAAGTAACAAAAGTACGCGGTATGGATATCGTTGTTGTTACAACAGCGAACACAGACGAAGAAGCTCGTGAATTGCTCACACTTCTCGGAATGCCATTCCAAAAATAATCTAAAGGGAGGTCGACAACATGGCTAAAAAGTCAATGGTGAATCGCGAACAAAAACGCGAGAAACTCGTTGCCCAGTACGCTGAGAAACGTGCACAATTGAAAGCTGAAGGCGACTACATCGGACTCAGCAAATTGCCACGTAACTCTTCACCTGTGCGTCTTCATAACCGTTGCCGCATCACAGGTCGTCCACATGGTTACATGGGTAAATTCGGGATCAGCCGTATCAAGTTCCGTGATCTTGCATACAAAGGTCAAATCCCTGGTGTTAAAAAAGCAAGTTGGTAATCCACTAACAGTGTGAAAGGAGGTACATCGCATGGTAATGACAGACCCAATTGCAGATATGCTTACACGTATCCGTAACGCTAACATGGTTCGCCATGAAAAATTAGAGCTTCCAGCTTCTAATATCAAACGTGAGGTTGCAGAGATCCTCAAGCGTGAAGGTTTCATTCGCGATGTTGAATATATCGAGGACGCTAAGCAAGGTACACTTCGTTTGTTCCTTAAGTACGGAGCAAGCAACGAACGTGTTATCACTGGTCTCAAACGCATTTCGAAACCAGGTCTTCGTGTATACGCAAAAGCAGATGAAGTACCAAAAGTACTCGGAGGACTCGGTATCGCAGTTCTTTCGACATCAAAAGGTCTTATGACTGATAAAGAAGCTCGCCAACAACAAGTCGGCGGCGAAGTGCTCGCCTACATCTGGTAAGTCACTTTTCTAACAAGAACGGAGGTGTAATCAATGTCACGTATTGGTAAAAAACCAGTTACGATTCCAGCTGGCGTTACTGTATCGGTTGCAGAAGACAACACGGTCACAGTAAAAGGTGCTAAAGGTGAACTTTCGCTTTCAGCTAACCCAGCCTTGGAAATCAAAGTTGAAGAAAACGAATTGACTGTTGTTCGTCCGGATGACTCGAAAGAGAACCGTACGATCCACGGTACGACACGTGCCCTTATCGCCAACATGGTGGAAGGTGTGTCTAACGGATTCCAGAAAACACTTGAGATCTCAGGGGTTGGTTACCGTGCAGCTAAGCAAGGTAACAAACTCGTCCTCAGCCTCGGTTACTCGCACCCAATCGAGTACGTTGCTGAAGAAGGTATCGAGATTGAAGTTCCTTCAAACACGCAAATCATCGTTAAAGGGATTAACAAAGAGCGCGTCGGTCACGTTGCAGCTCAAATCCGCTCGTACCGTGCTCCAGAACCTTACAAAGGTAAAGGTGTTCGTTACTCTGATGAACGTATTCGCCGTAAAGAAGGTAAGACTGGTAAGTAATTCGTCACGAAATGAACGGAAAGGAGTGGCATAAATGATCACAAAAGCAGACAAAAATGCAGTTCGTAAGAAACGTCATGCTCGTGTACGTCGTACGATCACGGGGACAGCAGCTCGTCCACGTTTGAACGTATTCCGCTCGAGCAAGCACATCTACGTTCAACTCATCGATGATGCAGCACAAACAACGCTTGTGTCAGCATCTTCGAAAGATAAAGCTCTCGATCTTACAAACGGCGGCAACGTTGAAGCAGCGAAAGCTGTTGGTAAACTTGCAGCTGAACGTGCACTCGAGAAAGGTATCGACACTGTTGTGTTCGACCGTGGTGGATACCTCTATCATGGCCGCGTCAAAGCTGTTGCTGAAGCAGCTCGTGAAGCAGGTCTTAAATTCTAACAAAAAGGAGGGGACACTCGATGCGCCAGTTAGACGTTAACATGGAACAACTTGAAGAACGCGTTGTTACCGTAAACCGCGTCGCGAAAGTCGTGAAAGGTGGCCGTCGCTTCCGTTTCGCCGCTCTCGTCGTCGTAGGTGACAAGAATGGTCACGTCGGTTTCGGTACAGGTAAGGCACAAGAGGTGCCAGAAGCGATCCGCAAGGCTATTGAAGCCGCTAAGAAAAACATGGTTCAAGTACCGATGGTTGGTACAACAATTCCACACGAAATCACAGGAGTATTCGGAGCAGGTCGTGTATTCATGAAACCAGCTTCTGAAGGTACTGGGGTTATCGCAGGTGGACCGGTTCGTGCAGTGCTCGAACTTGCAGGTGTAGGTGACATCCTTTCGAAATCGCTTGGATCTAACACACCAATCAACATCGTCCGTGCGACGGTTAAAGGCTTGACAGAGCTTAAAAAAGCAGAGGAAGTTGCTAAACTACGCGGTAAAAGCGTAGAAGAACTTCTTAAATAAGGGAGGGAATTAGACATGGCGAAACTCGCAATCACCCTCACACGCAGCACTATTGGTCGTCCTGAGGATCAGCGTGTAACAGTACGTACACTCGGTCTTCGTAAAATGCATCAGACTGTCGTTGTCCCTGACAACGTAGCGATGCGTGGTATGATCAAAAAGGTGTCGCACCTTGTGACTGTAAACGAAATCAACGAATAATAAAGATCTTACTAAATAAGGAGGTGCCACTATGAAACTCCATGAATTGAAGCCAACTCCAGGTTCGCGTCACGAACGCAACCGTGTCGGTCGCGGTATGGCGACTGGTAACGGTAAAACTTCTGGCCGTGGACATAAAGGTCAAAAAGCTCGTTCGGGCGGTGGCGTTCGTCCAGGATTTGAAGGTGGGCAAAACCCACTTTACCGTCGTCTTCCAAAACGCGGTTTCAACAACCCTACTCGTAAAGAGTATGCAGTTGTTTCCCTAGACACGCTTAACCGTTTCGAAGCAGGTACTGAAGTTACTCCAGAACTCTTAATCGAGACTGGTGTTGTCAGCTCTGCTAAAGACGGAATCAAAGTACTTGCTAACGGCAAGCTTGAAACAAAATTGACTGTAAAAGCCAACAAATTCTCGGGTGCAGCGAAAGAAGCGATCGAAGCAGCTGGCGGTTCAGTTGAGGTGATCTGATGTTTCAGACGATCTCCAATATGTGGCGCGTGAAAGATATTCGACAGCGTATTCTCTTCACACTCGCAATCATCATCATTTTCCGCATCGGGGCCCATATCCCGGTGCCGATGGTGAATACGGATGTGTTGCGTTTTGACTCAGGAGGTCTACTCGACTTCTTGAACTTGTTTGGAGGAAATGCTTTACAGAACTTCTCCCTGTTCGCAATGGGGATCATGCCGTATATTACGGCATCGATCGTTGTGCAGCTCTTACAAATGGACGTCGTTCCGAAGTTTGCCGAATGGGCAAAACAAGGCGAGTCTGGACGTAAAAAGCTAGCGACGGTCACGCGCTATGGGACGATCATCTTAGGGTTTATTCAAGCGACTTCATTGTCGTTTGGATTTAACCGCCTCTATCCAGGTCTCGTCAATGAGACGTGGGGCACGGCAACCTATTTCGTGATCGCGATCGTACTGACTGCCGGTACGGCGTTCTTGATGTTCCTTGGTGAGATGACGACGGAGAAAGGTGTTGGGAATGGTATTTCCATCATTATCTTCGCCGGTATCGTCGCTGGGTTCCCAAGAATCTTCACGCAGATTTATGAGACGAAGCTCCAAAATGCTGGAGATGCGTTATTCATTAACATCGTTTACTTGGTTGTGCTATTGCTCGTTATCCTTGCGGTGACCATGGGGATCATTTATGTTCAACAGGCCGCTCGCAAAATTCCGATTCAATACGCAAAACGCACGGCGAACCGTACCCCTGTGGGCGGACAGTCGACGCACTTGCCAATCAAACTAAACGCTGCCGGTGTCATCCCGGTTATCTTCGCGATTTCCTTCATGGTGACACCACCAACTGTTGCAAGCTTCATTGCTTCTCCGGAAACGACGCAGAAGTTGCAGACCTACTTCGATACGACAGCTCCAATCGGAATGTCAATCTACGTAGCGCTCATCATCGCGTTCGCTTACTTCTATACATTCATTCAGGTCAATCCTGAACAGATGGCAGAAAACCTGCAGAAGCAAGGTGGCTATATTCCTGGGATTCGTCCTGGGGCGCAAACAGAACAGTACATCACGAAGTTGCTCTATCGTTTGACATTCTTCGGAGCGATTTTCCTATCGCTCGTTGCGATCATGCCGACAATCTTCATTAAGCTTGCCGGTCTCCCAACTTCGGTGCAAATCGGAGGAACGAGCTTGTTGATCGTGATCGGGGTAGCCCTCGAAACGATGAAACAAATCGAAAGTCAACTTGTAAAACGACACTACAAAGGCTTTATCCGTTAAAGCGGAAGGAAGGGTACACCCTTCCTTCCTGTCGTGTTTACGACGTGTTGTGAAAATCAAAACTGGAGGCTAACTGAGATGAATCTAGTACTCATGGGCTTACCGGGTGCAGGGAAAGGGACTCAAGCGGCTAAAATCGTCGAAGAGTACCAAATCCCACACATTTCGACAGGCGACATGTTTCGTGCGGCAATCAAAGGCGGAACGCCACTCGGCAAAGAAGCAAAATCGTTCATGGATAAAGGCGAACTCGTACCGGATGAGGTAACAATCGGAATCGTACGTGAGCGTTTGAGTCAAGATGATACGAAAAACGGCTTCCTACTCGATGGATTCCCGCGTACTGTTGCTCAAGCAGAGGCACTCGAAAGTTTGCTTAAAGATTTGGGAAAACAGATTGACCATGTCGTGAATATCGATGTGGATGCGGAAATTCTCGTCCCGCGTTTGACAGGTCGTTGGATCTGCCCGACGTGCGGTGCGACATATCATGTGATCTTCAACCCACCTAAAGTGGAAGGCATCTGTGATGTGGATGGGTCGGCTCTCATGCAACGTGAAGACGATAAAGAGGAAACGGTCCGCCGTCGCCTTGACGTCAACATCGAGCAATCGAAACCACTCATTGACTTTTACGCTGAAAAAGGGTATCTTCGTACATTGGATGGAGATCGTCCAATCGATGTCGTATACGCCGATGTCAAAGCGTTACTCGGTGGTACTGAATGATCATCACGAAGACGCCTCGTGAAATAGCGATTATGCGTGAGGCTGGGCAAATTGTTGCTCGAACACACCAGGTGCTCAAAGAGCACATCAAACCAGGTATTACGACGCTTGAGCTCGACCGGATCGCGGAAGAATACATTCGCAGCCAAGGTGCGACACCGTCGTTCAAAGGCTACAACGGGTTTACCGGTAGCGTTTGTGCTTCAGTGAACGAAGAGCTTGTTCATGGGATTCCCGGAAAGCGGGTATTGAACGATGGAGATATTATCTCAATCGACATCGGTGCCTACTATAACGGATACCATGGAGATTCCGCTTGGACGTATCCAGTGGGAACAATCTCAGCAGAGACGCAGCAGTTACTTGACGTAACTGAAGAAAGTCTGTATAAAGGATTGGAGCACGCTAAGGCTGGGCAGCGTCTGACAGACATTTCGCATGCGATTCAAGCGTATGTGGAATCTCATGATTTCTCTGTCGTCCGCGAATACGTCGGTCATGGTGTCGGACAAAATTTGCATGAAGAACCGCAAATTCCGCACTATGGTCCACCGGGGAAAGGGCCGCGCCTGAAGACTGGAATGACGTTAGCCATTGAACCAATGGTCAATGCTGGTCAACGCTATGTTCGAACACTGGCTGACAACTGGACAGTTGTGACAGTGGACGGTAGCATGTGCGCCCACTTTGAGCACACCATCGCCATCACAGACGATGGATACGAGATTTTAACGAAACTCGATTCCGGTGAATGAGGCTCTATTGCTTCGTGCTGATCCGTAACGGATCCTTCTCTCACAGTACAATGCGATAGATCGTCTGTGCTCCTAAATATCTTCATATAGAAAGGGGAATAAATGATGGCGAAACAAGATGTCATTGAAGTGGAAGGCACTGTTGTCGAACCACTTCCAAACGCAATGTTTAAAGTGGAGTTAGAAAACGGCCACACGGTGCTCGCGCACGTCTCAGGGAAAATTCGGATGCACTATATTCGAATCCTTCCAGGTGACCGCGTAACTGTCGAGTTGTCTCCGTACGACTTGACTCGCGGGCGGATTACGTACCGTTACAAGTAACTCCGATTTTTCCAGGAGGAGGGTATAATCATGAAAGTAAGACCGTCGGTAAAACCGATCTGCGAAAAATGTAAAGTTATTCGTCGTAAGGGTAAAGTAATGGTAATTTGCGAAAACCCGAAACACAAACAAAAACAAGGTTAATCTAAGAGGAGGTGCACACATGGCACGTATTGCTGGTGTAGATATTCCACGCGAAAAACGTATCGTTATTTCGCTCACATACATCTTTGGTATTGGTAAAACAAGAGCACAAGAAATTTTGAAGACTGCAAACGTATCTGAAGATTCACGCACACGTGATTTGACAGAAGACGAAATCAACCGTATCCGTGAAGCAATTGACGGAATCAAAGTTGAAGGTGACCTTCGTCGTGAAGTTTCACTCAACATTAAACGTTTGATCGAAATCGGCGCTTATCGCGGTGTTCGTCACCGTCGTAGTCTCCCTGTTCGCGGACAAAACACGAAGAACAACTCGCGTACTCGTAAAGGCCCACGCCGTACAGTAGCGAACAAGAAGAAGTAAAGGAGGGAATTGAACAATGGCGAAACGTAAGCAAAATGTACGTTCAAAACGTAAAGTCAAAAAACATGTTGAAGTCGGTGTGGTACACATCCGTTCTACTTTCAACAACACAATCATTACAATCACTGACACGCAAGGTAACGCGATCTCATGGGCTACTTCTGGTAACCTTGGATTTAAAGGATCACGTAAATCGACTCCGTTCGCAGCACAATTGGCTGCTGAAACTGCAGCGAAAGTTGCAATGGACAACGGTATGCGTACAGTAGAAGTTAACGTTAAAGGTCCTGGTGCTGGACGTGAAGCGGCTATCCGTGCCCTCCAAGCTACTGGTCTTGAAGTAACTGCAATCCGTGACGTAACACCAGTTCCGCACAACGGTTGCCGCCCTCCAAAACGTCGCCGCGTATAATCGCTTGTGCGTGTGAAGGGCTTACCTAGCACAAACAGCATATACAATGCAGCTCGCGCTGCATGGCAGGATACACTCAAGGAGGGGTTCAGATGATCGAGATTGAAAAACCAAAGATCGAAACGGTCGAAATCAGCGAGGATGCTACGTTTGGTAAATTCGTGGTGGAACCGCTTGAACGTGGATATGGCACTACTCTCGGCAACTCACTACGTCGAATTCTTTTGTCATCGCTCCCTGGTGCAGCGGTAACAGCGGTTCAAATCGATGGCGTACTTCATGAGTTCTCTACGATTGACGGAGTCGTCGAAGACGTCACGCAAATCGTACTTAACCTCAAGAAGTTAGCACTCAAAGTGTACTCGGACGAAGAGAAAACGCTTGAGATTAACGTTTCAAGTGCCGGTGCTGTCACTGCGGCAGACATTACCCATGATAGCGACGTTGAAATCTTGAATCCTGAGCTCCACATCGCGACTCTCGCTGACAACGCGACGCTTCGCATGCGTTTGACTGCTCGCCGTGGTCGTGGTTACGTCCAGGCAGAAGATAACAAACGTGATGATATGCCGATTGGCGTAATTCCAATCGATTCGATCTACACACCGATTCAACGCGTGAACTACGAAGTAGATAAAACACGTGTCGGTCAAGATGCTAGCTTCGATAAGCTTCTATTAGACGTGTGGACAGATGGTTCAATCCGTCCGGAAGAAGCGGTATCGCTCGGGGCGAAAATTTTGACAGAACACTTGAACATCTTTGTTGGCTTGACTGACGAAGCTCTCAATGCAGAAATTATGGTCGAGAAAGAAGAAGACCAAAAAGAAAAAGTACTCGAAATGACGATTGAAGAACTCGATCTCTCAGTTCGTTCGTACAACTGCTTGAAGCGCGCTGGCATCAACACGGTTCAAGAACTCGCAAACAAATCAGAGGAAGAGATGATGAAAGTTCGTAACCTCGGACGTAAATCACTCGAAGAAGTTCAACTCAAGTTGGACGAACTCGGTTTGGGCTTGCGTAAAGAAGACTAAGTTCAAACGAAGGAGGGAAATGTAATGGCTTATTCGAAACTCGGCCGTACAAGCTCGCAACGTAAGGCACTTTTACGTGATCTTGCAACTGACCTTATTATCAACGAGCGCATTCAAACAACTGAACAAAAAGCGAAAGAACTTCGCCCAGTCGTTGAAAAATTGATCACTCTTGGGAAACGTGGCGATCTTCATGCCCGTCGTCAAGTAGCTTCATTCGTTCGCAAAGAGAACGCTGGAGAAAAAGACGCAATCCAAAAATTGTTCGAAGACGTGGCACCACGCTACGCTGAACGTCAAGGTGGATACACACGCATCATGAAAGTCGGCCCACGCCGCGGTGACGGTGCGGAAGTCGTAATCATCGAACTCGTCTAATTCATTAGGCAGTCAACAGGGCATGCGGTGACGTATTGCCCTGTTTCCACATCGGAAAGGAGTCGGCAGATGGAATCTCAAATTATGGTACGCGATATCGTGTTTCGTTACCCGGGACAGACCGAGCCAGCCCTCAATGGGTTGTCACTCGACGTATACAAAGGGGAATGGCTCGCAATCGTTGGCCATAACGGTTCTGGAAAGTCGACTTTGACGAAGTTGTGGAATGGGCTTTTGCTTCCTCAAGAAGGAGAGGTCCGGGTTGAGACACTCGATCCAACGGACGCCACAGACGTGTGGGACGTTCGGAAACGGATCGGTGTCGTCTTCCAAAATCCCGACAACCAGTTTGTCGGGGCGACCGTGCGCGATGATGTGGCATTCTCTCTCGAAAACATGGGACTTCCACGTCAAGAAATGGTTCGTCGAATTGATGACAGTCTAGCGCGCGTTGGATTATCGGAACTAGCGGACCGTGAACCGCATCAGTTATCCGGTGGACAAAAGCAGCGTGTTGCGATTGCTTCGGCTCTCGCAATGCGCCCGCATGTCCTCGTGCTCGATGAAGCTACCTCGATGCTCGACCCGATTGGGCGCAAAGAGGTGATTGAAACGGTGCAACAGCTCGTCTCAGAAGGGATGACCGTTGTCGCCATTACCCACGAGCTCGACGAAGTGTTGTTTGCCGACCGTATCATTGCGTTGTCGAAAGGCAAGATTGCGATGACCGGCACACCCGAAGACGTGTTTCAAAATCCGGAGGCGTTACGAGCCATTCAGCTCGACGTACCGTTTATTGTCCGGATGCAACTCGAACTGAAGGAACGGGGCATACCACTCGATCGTCTGATGCTACAACATTCGGAGTTGGTGAACCATCTATGCCGATTAGCATTGAAGAAGTGACTTACCAATATCAATTGAATACTCCGTTTGAACGAACCGCGCTGCGCGATGTGAATGTGATGATTCCGTCGGGGGCGCTTGTTGCGTTTCTTGGCCATACCGGCTCTGGAAAATCAACGCTCGTTCAACATATGAACGGCCTGTTGCGGCCGACAAAAGGTCGTGTCGTCGTCGATGACATCGAAGTCCGTGCAATCACGAAGCGTCGCGATAAAAAGCAAAGCTTACTCCCGCTTCGGCGCCGCGTTGGGCTCGTCTTTCAATATCCGGAACATCAATTATTTGAAGAGACGGTCGAACGCGACGTCATGTTCGGTCCACGTAACTTCGGGGCGTCTGAAGACGAAGCGAAAGAACGGGCTCATGTCGCCTTACGCCTTGTGGGGCTCGATGAAGCTCTTTGGAGCCGTTCACCGTTCGATCTCTCGGGCGGACAGATGCGCCGTGTCGCCATCGCCGGAGTACTCGCGAGCCGTCCGGACGTTCTCGTCGTGGATGAACCGACGGCAGGGCTCGATCCGCTCGGCCGTCGCGAGATGCTGGCGTTATTCAAACGATTAAAACAAGAACTTGATTTGACACTCATCCTTGTCTCGCACGATATGGATGACGTGTTGGCCTATGCGGAACGTGTCGTCGTCATGGAACGCGGACAGGTCGCCTTTGACGGAGATCCGTTCGACTTATTCAAAGACGAGGCGCTTGTCGAGACGCTCCAGCTCGAGATTCCACACGTGCTCCGTTTCGCCAATGAACTCGCCCCTGTGTTTGGGGTTGCCACACCGTCTCTCCGAACAGAGACCGAATTGGCGGACTGGATCGCGCTCGAGCTAGGAAGGGGGGGAGCGACTTGATTATCGGACAGTACATTCCCGGACATTCGTGGCTCCACACACTCGACGCGCGAGCCAAGACGTTGTTTATCCTCGCCTTCATTCCCGTCGTCTTTTTGGCGGATAACTTGTGGACGAATGTATTCTTGCTGGCCTTCACGTTGTTCGCCGTGCGATTGTCTCAACTGTCGTGGCGGTATTTATGGAACGGACTGAAGATGATTCTATTCCTGATTCTATTTACGCTGTTGTTGCAGTTGTTCTTTAATCGCGAGGGAACCGAGTTGATTTCATTCGGACCGTTCGCCATTTATTCGGAAGGTGTCCGCATGGGCTTAATCGTCTCGCTCCGTTTCTTCTATCTCGTCATGTTGACGACGCTCGTGACGCTGACGACGACGCCGATGGAACTGACCGACTCGATTGAGGCCGGGCTCCGTCCGTTAGAGCGGTTCCGGGTACCAGCCCATGAGATCGCCCTCATGTTGTCCATCTCGCTCCGGTTCTTGCCGACGTTGGCCGACGAGACGGATCGGATCATGAAGGCCCAACAGGCGCGAGGGGTCGATTTGAAGAGCGGTCCAATCATGGATCGCCTCAAGGCGGTCGTCCCGCTCATGATCCCTTTATTCGTATCTGCGTTTAAACGTGCTGAGGACCTCGCTACGGCGATGGAAGCTCGAGGGTACCGTGGGGGTGAAGGGCGGACACGGTTGCGTGAGATGACGTGGCATCGCCGTGATACGGCGTTACTCCTCATCTTCGTCATCGTGACACTCATTCTAATCGGATTGCGAGGGATTGGATGAAGCGAATCAAACTGACGGTAGCGTATGACGGGACGAACTATGCAGGCTATCAGGTACAACCGAATGGAAACACGATTCAAGCCGAAGTGGAGGCCGTCTTGGCGCGGATGCATAGCCGAGCCGTGAAAGTCGTGGCCTCAGGGCGTACGGATGCTCGGGTCCACGCGAGAGGGCAAGTCTTGCACTTCGATACGCACCTCTCGATGCCGGTCGACCGGTTCGTTAAAGCGTTGAATGCGATGTTACCGGATGATATCCTCGTCCAAGCGGCTGAAGAAGTCGATGCTTCGTTTCACGCACGCTACGGGGCGAAACGGAAAGAGTATCGCTATTTCTTCCGTTCCGACGCCGATCCGTTCCGACGCAACCATGCCGTGACGGTCACGTATACGCTCGATCATGAGCGGATGCGCCAGGCGCTTCGTCTATTAGTCGGGACCCACGACTTCACGTCCTTCTCGGTGACGAAGGCGGAAGTGGAGGACCGCGTCAGAACAATTTATGAAGCGGAGCTCGTTGAAGCAGGCGATGAGATGTACTTCCGATTCGTCGGCTCGGGCTTTCTCTATAACCAAGTTCGGATTATGGTAGGTACGTTGCTTGAGGTCGGGCGAGGGAAATATGAGCCGGCAGATGTGAGTCGAATGCTCGCTTCTAAAGACCGGCGTAGCGCTGGGATTACAGCCCCACCGCACGGTCTATATTTGTGGAATGTGAATTATGAAAAAGTAGATTGACATTCCCCCTATAAAATCGTATTATATTCATTGGCATTTCATTTTCACATTGAGAGATGAACCACAATCTTAGCCCCGTAAACTAGGATTATGATAAAGCATCAAACAAGCACTAAAAAAATTAAGTAAACAGACATTTTAGGAGGTATTCCACATGCGCACGACATTCATGGCAAAAGCATCTGAAGTAGAACGCAAATGGCTCCTTATCGACGCAGAAGGCAAAACACTTGGTCGTTTGACTAGTGAAGTAGCATCACTTCTTCGCGGTAAGCACAAGCCGACTTTCACACCACACGTTGATTGCGGAGACCACGTCATCATCATCAACGCTGAGAAAATCCACTTGACTGGTAACAAATTGAACGACAAGATTTACTACCGTCATTCAGGTCATCCAGGCGGTTTGAAATCACAAACTGCAAAAGAGCTTCTCGCAAAACGTCCAGAGCGTATGCTTGAACTCGCAATCAAAGGGATGCTTCCAAAAGGATCACTTGGACGTCAATCATTCAACAAACTCCACGTTTACGCTGGAGCTGAGCACAACCACGCAGCACAAAAACCAGAAGTTTACGAACTTCGCGGTTAATCGGGACACAGGGAGGAACTAAACGATGGCAGATGTACGTTACTACGGAACAGGCCGCCGCAAACACTCGGTGGCTCGCGTTCACCTCGTTGCAGGTGACGGCAAAGTTGTTGTAAATGGCCGTGATATTTCAGAATACTTCGGTCATGAGACTTTGATCATGATGGCAAAATCACCACTCGTATTGACTGAAACAGAAGGTAAATACGATGTAATCGTTAACGTTAACGGTGGTGGATTCACAGGACAAGCTGGAGCGATTCGCCACGGCGTATCACGTGCGCTTCTTCAAGCGGACCCAGAATTCCGTCCAAGCCTCAAAGAAAAAGGCTTCTTGACTCGTGACGCTCGCATGAAAGAACGTAAAAAATACGGTCTTAAAGCTGCACGTCGCGCACCACAATTCTCGAAGCGTTAATCTTCGAACAATTTGGTTCAAACTCTCTGTCCATTGGGGCGGAGAGTTTTTTTGTTGCTCATGAAATTGTTGCATTCCGTTCCCTCAAGAAAACGCTTTTTTTGATATACTGTTAGCGAGACAGAAATTAGGGGGAAACCACATGCTTACAGTAGAACAAGTTCGTGAAGAATTGGCGGGGTTGATCGATCCAACAATCAACCGTACGCTTGGAGATACAGCTGGCGTGAAGGATATTCGCATTAAAGAAGATTATGTCAGTGTTAAAGTC